>NZ_JBEOWK010000001.1:547942-681113 GCF_040295985.1 Streptosporangium sp. NPDC002524
CTCACGGGCTCACGGGCTCACGGGCTCACGGGCTCACGGGCTCACGGGCTCACGGGCTCACGCACCCCCGCACCCCCGACCGCCCCGGGTGCCATTGGCGAATGGGTGCGGTCTCACCGCCGCCCGTCCGCCCGCCGTCACGACGGTCCGCGCGAGGACCGGGGCGGAGACGACTCACCCGTCGCACGGGAACCGCCAGCGCACCGGCCAGCGGGATGAGAAGATCCCGAACCGCGACCACCCGCACGCGGCCGGCCAGGGGATGCCCCCGCCCTCACTGGCGAGATAACCCCGCCCCCACCCGGGGCCGGGAGATGAACCCCCGTGGGCGCGGGTCTTCCTCGAGGACGGGGATCGCATGGAGCGTCAGGCCGCTCAGGCCGCTTCGGCCGTTCGTGAGCAGATCAAGCGCGATTCGTCGCACTCCCCGGCCGTACCCAGGGGTCTCGTTGTTGACAGGTTTGGCTAATTAGATTAGCTTTTAGCTAACACCGTTAGCCAAACCTGGAGGATGTCATGACCGAGTACCTCGCCGTCGACGGCGGCACGATCGCTTACGAGGTGGCGGGAGCCGGCCCGCTGATCGTTCTCGCGCACGGCATGGGCGACAGCCGTGCCGCGTACCGTGCGGTGATCCCGCCGCTGGTGGCGGCGGGCTACCGGGTCGCCGCGGTCGACCTGCGCGGCTGCGGCGAGTCCAGTGTCGGCTGGCCGGCCTGGAGCCGCACCGCCATCGCCGGTGACCTGCTCGCCGTGATCCGCCACCTGGGCGGTCCCGCCGTGCTCGTCGGCCACTCGATCTCCGGCGGCGCCGCCACCATCGCGGCGGCTCAGGAGCCCTCGCTGGTCAGCGCGGTCGTCGAGCTGGCACCGTTCACCCGCAAGCAGACGGTCCGCCTCGGCGACCTGCGGGTGAGGCGCTTCCGGCAGGGCATGCTGCGGCTGCTCGGCGCCGGCGCGTTCGGCAGCGTGCCGCTCTGGCGCTCCTACCTCGACGTGGCCTACCCCGGTGTGAAGCCGGGCGACTGGGCCGAGCGGCTCGGCCGCGTCGACTCCCTGATGCGCGAGCCGGGCCGGATGAAGGCCTTGCAGGGCATGGGCCGCAGCGCCCCGACCGACGCGGGCGCGCACCTCGGCGGCGTCCGCTGCCCGGTCCTGGTCGTGATGGGCACGCTCGACCCCGACTGGGCCGACCCGCGCGCCGAGGGCTCGGCGATCGTCGACGCCCTGCCGTCCGGCCTCGGCCGTCTCGAGATGATCGAGGGCGCCGGGCACTACCCGCACGACCAGTATCCTGACCGGGTGGTCTCGCTCATGCTCGCCTTCCTCCGGCCGGACGCCGCCCGTGCCTAGAGCCGGCCTCGACCCGGCGGCCGTGGTCGCGGCCGGTGCCGCCCTTGCCGACGAGGTGGGGCTCGCCAACCTGACGATGGGCCTGCTGGCCGAGCGGGTGGGCGTGCGCACCCCGTCCCTGTACAAGCACGTGAGCGGCCAGGAGGATCTCAACCGGCGCATCGCGGTCCTGGCGATGAGCCAGGCCGCCGACGCCATGGGCAGCGCGATCCAGGGCTACGCCGGCCGTGACGCCCTGGCCGCCGCGGCGCGCGCCCTCCGCACCTTCGTCATGGAACACCCCGGCCGCTACGCCGCGACGATCGGCGTGGAGCCGTCCGGCCCGGACGATCCGCTCGCCACGGAGGGCCGACGGGCGATGGACGCGTTCGCGGCGGTCCTGCGCGGCTACGAGATCGAGGAGCCCGACGTGGACCACGCACTGCGCATGCTCCGCAGCCTCTGCCACGGCTTCGCCACGCTGCAGGCCGCCGGTGGCTTCCAGTGGAGCGCCGACATCGACGAGAGCTTCGAGTGGCTGATCGCCTTCACCGACCAGGGCCTGCGCGCCCTTGGACAGCGCCGCGCCTGACAGGGCCGCGTTCGAGAACGTCTGGCAACACTCTGGCGACGCCGCGTTCCGCGGACGCCTGACAAAGCCGCGTTTCGCGAACGCCGTCGGCGATCGTTCCCGCTCACCGGGCGCGGCCGGGCGTCAGGGGTTCACCATCGGCGGGCCGGGGCCGCGCCGCCGTGTGGCGGTCGTCTCACGGATTGCAAGCGGACGTTAACCGGTCCGGGGGACCGTGGTGCTCTCCATACGGAAAGCGACCACGAGGAGACCGGCACCGATGGACACTCACGAGGCGGCCGTACCCCCAGCGCGGGGAGCCCGGCCGCGGGTTCTGCCGCCCCGGCCGGGCAAGGGGCTGATCGCCGCTCTCGCGGTCTCCGGGATCTGCGTCCTGATCGCCATGGGCATCGTCCTGGCGAACGGGAGTACCACCGGTTTCGGCGTCTCGTTCGCCCTGGGGCTGGCACCGCTGCCGGTCCTGCTCGCCGCCGTGCTCGCGCTCGACCGGCTGGAGCCCGAGCCCCGGCTGAACCTGCTCTTCGCGTTCGCCTGGGGCGCGGGCATCGCGGTGGTCCTCGGCGTCGTCCTGGAGCTGGGCGGCACGATCGTGCTGGTGCGGGCCTTCGACGTGGGCGAGCGGGTGGCGGAGACCGCGACCCTGGTGGCGGTGGCCCCGGTGGTCGAGGAGGCGCTCAAGGGCTCCGCGCTCCTGTGGCTGATCTGGCGGTGCAGGCGCGAGATCGACGGCCCGACCGACGGCATCATCTACGCGTCCATGGTCGGCCTGGGGTTCGCGGCCGTGGAGAACATGATCTACTACTCCGCCGCGTTCACCGAGACGGGCGCGGAGGGGGCGGTGGGCCTCTTCGTGCTGCGGGGGCTGGTCTCGCCGCTCGGGCATCCCCTCTTCACCTCGATGATCGGGCTCGGTGTCGCCTACGCGGTCACCACGCGCCGCAGGGGTGGGTTCCTCGCCATCCCGCTGGGCTACCTCGGTGCCGTGCTCCTGCACGGCCTGTGGAACGGGACCTCGGCGCTGGAGTCGCTGCCCGCCCTCGGGGCCGCCTACCTCCTGGAACTGGTCGTCATCTGCGCGCTCGTCGTCGTCACCGTGCGGGAGCGGCGCCTGCTGGTGGCCCTGATCGGCGTGCACCTGCCCGCCTACCTGGGGACCGGCCTGGTCACGCCGTACGACATCGGCATGCTCGGCTCGCTGAGCACCCGCAGGCAGGCCCGCCGGTGGGCGAGGGGGATCGGGGCGGGCCGCGCGATGTCCGACTACCAGCAGGCCGCGACCGAGCTGGTCATGCTGCACCAGCGCGCCGAGCGCGACGGCACCGACCCCGGGGAGCTCGTCGCCGAGCGCGACGCCCTGCTGGCGACCATGGCGCGGGCGCGGGAGAGCTTCGTGCCGCGTTCCCCGTCACAGCCTCAGCCCGCGTAGGAGTGCATACGCGTAGGACCGCGTACGCGCTCTCTTCGGCACGCACCGGGCCCGTAGTTCTCTCCGGCACGCGCTTTCTCCGGTCCGCGTTCGCTCCCGTACGCTCCGGCACGCACCGGACCGTACGCACTCGGACCGGTCGCGCCGGGCCGTATGCGCGCTCGGACCGGCACGCACCGGGCCGTACGCGCTTGGGCCGGTCGCGGCGAAGACCATCGTGACGCTCTCTCCGGTCCGCGCCGGTACAGCGTGCGAGCAAGCCGGCGCGCACGCTGTGCCGGCGCGGGCCGGGGTCGTTCAGCTCTTGCCCTTCTTGCGGCCGGTCGTGTAGGCCACCCCCAGGCCCGCGCCGAGGGCGATCCCGATACCGATGCCCATGGCCAGGTTGCCGAGCGCGACTCCCAGTGCGGCGCCGATGGCGACCCCGACCGCGATGCCGAGGGAGAGACCGGTGGCGGCCTTCGACGCGTCGTCTGACTTCTCATCCATGTGCTGCCGCTTCCCCAGCTTCCGCGGAACATGCGCCCGGCCAGGCCGACGTCTCGGGGCCTCCGGCTCACCGCGAGCCCACCGGACCGTGAGCGTCCCTGGCGACGGGGCCGGTTGTGGGCTACCGTACTTGACGTGATCGTCAAGTCTGAGGCCCTCGGCAGCCGGGGGCGGCGCACCCGGACGGCGCTCGTCCAGGCCGGGCGGGAGGCGTTCGAGGAGCGGGGCTACGACGCCGTGCGCGTCGACGACGTCTGCGCGCGCGCCGGGGTCTCGCACGGCACCTTCTACACCTACTTCGGCTCGCGCGAGGAGCTGTTCCGCGAGGTGGCGGCGACCGTGGTGGGCGAGATGTTCACCGCCAGCGTGGTCGGGCCCGCCGCCCCCGGCGACCCGTACGCCCGCATCGAGGCCGCCAACCTGCTCTACCTGCGCGCGTGGGCCGCCAACTCCCGGCTGGTACGGATGCTGGAGCAGGTCGCGGCCACCGACGAGAGTTTTCGCGGCCTCCTGCTGGAGCTGCGCGAGGTGTTCGTGCGGCGGGGCGCGGAGGGGTTGCTGCGCCTGCAGGAGCAGGGGCTGGCCGACCCGTCGCTGGACCCCCGGCTGACCGCCGTGATGCTGGGCGGGATGGTCGAGCACTTCGCCCACGTCTGGCTGGACCTCGGCGAGCACGCCGACGAGCGGACCGCCGTCGCGGCGCTCTCCACGCTCTGGGCTCGGGCCATCGGCCTGACACCGACACCGACACCGTCCCGGGATCCGGCACCGGCATCAGCACCGACGCCTAGACGGCCGACGCCGACGCCGACGCCGACGCCGACGAGCGAGGTCATCGATATGACGTCCGTGTCAACCAAGGGAGCGGGTTCGTGAGCCGCCTGGACACCTCCGGTGACGACTACCTGGCGCGGCGCGAGGCGATGCTCGCCAAGCTGGCCGAGCTCGACGCCGAGCAGGCCAAGGCGGTGGCGGGCGGCGGCGGCAAGTACGTCGACCGGCACCGCGCGCGGGGCAAGCTCCTGGCCAGGGAGCGGATCGAGCTGCTCGTCGACCCCGACTCGGCGTTCCTGGAGCTCTCGCCGCTGGCGGCCTGGGGCAGCGACTTCCCCGTCGGGGCGAGCGTGGTCACCGGGATCGGGGTGGTCGAGGGCGTCGAGTGCGTGCTCGTCGCGAACGACCCGACCGTGCGGGGCGGCTCGTCCAACCCGTGGACGATGCGCAAGACGCTCAGGGCGGCCGACATCGCGTTCGAGAACCGGCTGCCGCTGATCAACCTGGTGGAGTCGGGCGGGGCGGACCTGCCGACCCAGAAGGAGATCTTCATCCCCGGCGGCCGGATCTTCCGCGACCTGACCCGCCTGTCGGCGGCCGGGATACCGACGATCGCGCTGGTCTTCGGCAACTCCACGGCCGGTGGGGCGTACGTGCCGGGGATGAGCGACCACGTGGTCATGGTCAAGGAGCGCGCGAAGGTCTTCCTCGGCGGGCCGCCGCTGGTCAAGATGGCCACCGGGGAGGAGGCCGACGACGAGTCGCTGGGCGGCGCCGAGATGCACGCCCGCGTCAGCGGCCTGGCCGACTACCTCGCCGCCGACGAGCACGACGCGCTGCGGATCGGGCGGCGGATCGTGAAGGGCCTGAACCTGCGCCGGCCCGGCGTCTCCCCCGGTGCCGTGCGCGGTCCGCTGTACGACGAGGACGAGCTGCTGGGCATCGTGCCGGAGGACCTGAAGGTCCCGTTCGACCCGCGCGAGGTGATCGCGCGGGTGGTGGACGGCAGCGAGTTCGACGAGTTCAAGCCGCTGTACGGCGGGAGCCTGGTGACCGGGTGGGCCCGCCTGCACGGCCGTCCGGTCGGGATCCTGGCCAACGCCAGGGGCGTGCTGTTCAGCGAGGAGGCGCAGAAGGCGGCGCAGTTCATCCAGCTCGCCAACCAGGTCCGCGTCCCGCTGGTCTTCCTGCAGAACACCACCGGCTACATGGTCGGCAAGGACTACGAGCAGGGCGGCATCATCAAGCACGGCGCCATGATGATCAACGCGGTGTCCAACTCGTCCGTCCCGCACATCACGATCGTGATGGGCGCCTCGTACGGGGCGGGCAACTACGGGATGTGCGGCAGGGCCTACGACCCCCGCTTCCTGTTCACCTGGCCCAGCGCCAAGTCGGCCGTGATGGGGCCCGCCCAGCTCGCCGGGGTGCTGTCCATCGTCGGCCGGGCCGCCGCCCAGGCGCGGGGCCAGGTCTACGACGAGGAGGGCGACGCGGCGATGCGTCAGCTGGTCGAGGCGCAGATCGAGTCCGAGTCGCTGCCGTTCTTCCTCTCCGGCCGCCTCTACGACGACGGTGTGATCGACCCTCGCGACACCCGGACGGTCCTGGGTTTGTGCCTGTCAGCCATCGACAACGCCACTGTCGACAATGCCCCGCGGCCCTCGGGCTTCGGCGTCTTCCGGATGTGACCATGCCCATGACCGTGACCGCCGCGCCGATCCGACGCCTGCTCGTCGCCAACCGGGGGGAGATCGCCCGCCGCGTCTTCCGTACCTGCCGCGACCTCGGCGTCGAGACCGTCGCCGTCTTCTCCGACGCCGACGCGGACGCGCCGCACGTGGCCGAGGCCGACCACGCCGTACGGCTGCGCGGGGTGCGGCCCGCCGACACCTACCTGTCGGTAGAGAAGATCATCGCGGCGGCCCGCGCGGCGGGGGCGGACGCGGTCCATCCCGGGTACGGCTTCCTGTCGGAGAACGCGGCCTTCGCGCGGGCCGTACCGGAGGCCGGGCTGACCTGGGTCGGCCCTCCGGCCGGGGCCGTCGCCGCGATGGGTTCCAAGATCGAGGCGAAGGCGCTGATGGCCGAGGCCGGGGTCCCGGTGCTGCCGGGCTTCGTCGCGGGGCCCGGTTACTCGATGGACGACCTGGAGGGCGACCTGGACGCCGTGTTCGCCCGGATGGGCGGGACGGCCTCCGGATGGGCCGTCCCGCTGCTGGTGAAGGCGTCGGCCGGGGGCGGCGGGCGCGGGATGCGCGTCGTGCGGCTCGTCGACGACCTGCCGGAGGCGGTCGAGTCGGCGCGCCGGGAGGCCGCGTCGGCGTTCGGGGACGGCACGGTGTTCGTCGAGCCCCTGCTGGAGGGCGCCCGGCACATCGAGGTGCAGCTCCTGGCCGACGGGCACGGGACGGTGTGGGCGCTGGGCGAGCGGGAGTGCTCGATCCAGCGGCGGCACCAGAAGGTGGTCGAGGAGACCCCGTCCCCGGCGATCTCCCCCGCGACGCGGGCGCGGCTCCTCGACGCGGCGGTGACCGCCGCGCGGGCCATCGGGTACGTCGGCGCCGGGACCGTCGAGTTCCTCGTCAGGGACGAGACGGTCGCCTTCCTGGAGATGAACACCCGCCTGCAGGTGGAGCACCCGGTGACCGAGTGCGTCCACGGCGTCGACCTCGTCGAGTGGCAGCTGCGGATCGCCGAGGGCGCCCGGCTCCCCGCGTCGCCGCCGGAGCCGTCCGGGCACGCCGTCGAGGTGCGTCTCTACGCCGAGGACCCGGCCCGCGACTGGCTCCCGCAGAGCGGCGTCCTGCACCGCTTCGAGGTTCCCGGGGTGGACTCCCGCTTCGCGCCCGTGCCCGGCGGGCGCCACGGCCTGCGGCTGGACTCCGGCGTGGAGGACGGCTCGGAGATCGGCGTCCACTACGACCCGATGCTCGCCAAGGTTGTCTCGTACGGCGCGAGCCGTTCCGACGCCGTGCGCAGGCTGGCTGCCGCGCTGGCGGGCGCGCGGATCCACGGCCTCGTCACCAACCGGGACCTGCTGGTCGAGGTCCTGCGCCACCCCGCGTTCCTCGCCGGGGACACCCATACCGGCTTCCTGGAGGAACACGGGCTCACCGGCACCGGTTCCTCTGCCGGCTCCTCGGACGGTTCCTCCACCGGTTCCTCGGACGAGCAAGGGTCCGCCGATCCCGTGGAGCCCGGCCGGGGGCGGCCCGAGGTCGTGCGCCTGTCCGCGCTCGCCGCCGCGCTCGCGGGGGCGGCGGCCAACCGGGCGGCGGCGACCGTGCAGGCGGGACTGCCGAGCGGGTGGCGCAACGTGGTGTCGCAGCCGCAGCGCACCGCCTTCGCGGAGGCCGGGATCTCGTACCGGATCACCAGGGACGGCCTGCGGGCGGAGGGGTTTCCCGATACGGTCCTGGTCGGCGCGACGTCCTCGCTCGTGGTGCTGGAGACCTCGGGCGTGCGGCACCGGTTCGCGGTCGCCCGCTACGACGGCGTGACGCACGTGGACTCCCCCCTCGGTTCCGTACGGCTCACCCCGCTGGCCCGCCTGCCGGAACCGGTGGAACACGTGCTGCCCGGCTCCCTGGTGGCGCCCATGCCCGGTACGGTGCTGCGGGTCGACGTCAAGACCGGCGAGGCCGTCGGGGCGGGGCAGGTGGTCGTGGTGCTCGAAGCCATGAAGATGGAGCACCGGATCGTCGCGTCCGCGCCCGGCACGGTGGCGGCGGTGAACGTGACGCCGGGCCGCCAGGTCGAGGCGGGGGCCGTACTGGCCGTGATCGAGGAGCAGGCGTGACCTTCTCCCCGGGTTCCCAGGGCTCCGTGGAGTCCCGGAGCCGGGTTGGGGTCTCGACGACGGAAGGACCGAGATGAAGAGCGACGGGGGCTGGCCGGTGGAACGCCTGGTGCGCAGGGAGGTGTCCGGCGGGGTGGCGACGATCACCCTCGACTCCCCCCGCAACCGCAACGCGCTCTCGGTGCGGCTGCTGGGCGACCTGGAGGACCGGCTCAACTGGGCGCTGGCCGAGGAGAGCGTACGGGTGATCGTGCTCACCGGAACCGGGCCGGTGTTCTGCGCGGGCGCCGACCTGAAGGAGCAGCGGGTCGCGCCGGGCGACGCGCACGAGGCGCCGGTGACGGCGTCGTTCCCGGAGATCATGAGCCTGATCTGGGAGAGCCCGAAGCCGGTCGTATGCAGGCTGAACGGCACCGCGCGGGCCGGGGGGCTCGGCCTGGTGGCGGCCTGCGACTTCGCGATCGCCCCCGACTCGGCGTCGTTCGCGTTCAGCGAGGTACGGCTCGGCGTGGTGCCCGCGATGATCTCGGTGACCGTGCTGCGGCGGCTCGACCCGCGCGCCGCCGCCGAGTACCTGCTCACCGGGGAGACGTTCGACGCCGCCCGTGCCAGGGAGATCGGGCTGCTCACCCGCGCCGTGCCCGAGGAGGAGCTGGACGCGACGGTCGCCCACTACACCGGCATGCTGCTGCGCGGCGGCCCCGAGGCGCTCGCCCTCACCAAGCAGCTGGTGCGGACCGTGCCCGAGCTGAGCGTCGAGGAGGGCATGCGCCAGATGGCCGAGCTGTCCGCGCGCCGCTTCACCTCCGCCGAGGGGCAGGAGGGGATCGCCGCCTTCATGGAGAAGCGGCCCGCGTCGTGGATCCCCGCCCCGGAGGCGAGCTGATGTTGTACCGCGAACCGGGGGCCCGCGACGGAGCCGTGCCGCACGGACCGGGGACACGCGACGGAGCCGTGCCGCTCGAACCGGGGGCACGCGACGGAACCGCGCCACGCGAACCGACGACGCGCGACGGAGTCACACCAAACGGACCGGGGACACACGACGGAACCGCGCCACACGGACCGGCGGAACACGGCGGAGCCGTGCCGCGCGGGCCGGTGCTCGTGGCGCTCGGTGGCGTGTCCGGGACGTCCTGGTCCGAGGAGAGCTGATGTTGCGCGTCGCGAACTGCTCCGGCTTCTACGGTGATCGGCTGTCGGCCGCCAGGGAGATGGTGGAGGGCGGCCCGATCGACGTGCTCACCGGCGACTGGCTCGCCGAGCTGACCATGCTGATCCTGGCCGGGAACCGGCTGAAGGGCCGCCCCGGCTACGCGCCGACCTTCCTGGGGCAGCTGGAGGAGGTCCTCGGGACGTGCCTGGAGCGGGGTGTCAGGATCGTCTCCAACGCGGGCGGGCTGGACCCGGCCGGGTGCGCCGAGGCCGTGCGCGAGCTCGCCGGGCGCCTCGGGCTGCCGGTGCGGGTCGCCCACGTCACCGGCGACGACCTGACCGGCCGCGACCTGGGCGGCGCCCTCAACGCGGACACCGGTGAGCCGCTGCCCGCCCCCGCGCTGACCGCCAACGCCTACCTGGGGGGCCGCCCGATCGCCGCCGCCCTGTCGGCCGGGGCGGACGTGGTGGTGACCGGCCGCGTCACGGACGCCGCCCTGGTCACGGGGCCGGGGATCTGGCGGTACGGGTGGGGGCCGGACGACCTCGACGCGCTGGCCGGTTCGGTGGTCGCCGGGCACGTCATCGAGTGCGGCTGCCAGGCGACCGGCGGCAACTACGCGTTCTTCGGCGAGGTTCCCGACCTGGCGCGCTGCGGGTTCCCGCTGGTGGAGCTGGAGGCCGACGGCTCCAGCGTGGTCACCAAGCATCCGGGCACCGGGGGGCTGGTCTCGGTGGGCACGGTGACCGCGCAGCTGCTGTACGAGATCGGGTCGCCCCGCTACCTCGGGCCCGACGTGGTCGCGCGCTTCGACACGATCCGGCTGGAGCAGGAGGGCCCGGACCGGGTCCGCGTCTCGGGGGTGCGCGGCGAGGCGCCTCCGGACACGCTCAAGGTCGCCGTCAACTACCTGGCGGGCTACCGCAACACGATGACGCTCGTCCTGACCGGCCTGGACATCGAGGCGAAGGCCCGGCTCGCCGAGGAGGCCATCTGGTCCCGGGTGCCGAAGGAGTCGTTCGACGAGGTCCACGTGGAACTGACCCCGCTCACCCCGCCCCCTTCGCTCCACCCGCTCCACCCGCTCCACCCGCTCCACCCGCGCGACCTACTCGACCCGCTCAACCCTCCCACCCCGCTCGACCCGCTCAACCCTCCCACCCCGCTCGACCCGATCGACCCGCTCACCCGGCACGCACCGCACGCACCGTCCGCCGGGACCGCTCTGCTGCGCGTCACCGTGATGGACGCCGACCGGCGGAGGGCGGGACGTGCCTTCTCCTCGGCCGTGGTCGAGACCGGGCTGGCGAGCTATCCCGGCTTCTACGGCCTCACCCCTCCCGGTGACGCCTCGCCGTACGGGGTCTACTGGCCGACGCTCGTCCCGGCGGAGACGGTGCGGGCCCGCGTCTGGCTCGACGGCCGCGAGCTTCCTGCTGCACCCGGCACGCACGACGTACTCGGTGTATCCGATGTGCCCGACGTGCCCGGTTTTCCGGAGGTGACGACCACGCGAGGCACGGACCGCGACGGGGGCGAGGGCGCGATCGCCGGTGATGAGGCCGAGCGCGCCCGGCACGATGACCGTGACGAGGGTGAGACCGCGCGGGTCGCGCTGGGCACGATCGTGGGCGCCCGCTCGGGCGACAAGGGCGGCAACGCCAACCTGGGCGTCTGGGTCCGTACCCCCGAGCAATTCCGGTGGCTGGAGGGTTACCTGACGGTCGAACGCCTGGCGGAACTCCTGCCGTTCACCGCCGGCCTGCGGGTCGAGCGCTTCGAGCTGCCCAACCTGCTCGCCCTCAACTTCGTCGTGCACGGCCTCCTCGGCCGGGGCGTGGCCGCGAGTCCCCGTCTCGACGCCCAGGCCAAGGCCCTCGGGGAGGAGCTCCGCGCCGGACTCGCCGACATCCCCCGACGCCTCCTCTGACCCGCCCGTACGACATCCCGCGACGCCTCTCGCGACTCGACGGTACGACGGTCCGCGACACCTCTTCCGACCCGCCGATACGAAGTCGCGCGACGCCTCCCCCAACCCACCGGTGCGACGGTCCGCTACACCTCTTCCGACCCGCCGATACGACAGCCCGCGACGCCTCTTCCGGCCCGACGGTACGACAGCCCGCCCGGCTTCCGCCCCGTCGGTACGACCGTCCGCCCAAGTGAGGAAAAGCGGGCTCACCCGCGCAGGCCCGCCAGGGTCACCGAGAGCAGGTGGTCGGCCCGGCCGAGGCCGCCGGGCAGTTCGCTCGCGGCCAGTGCGACGCCGGTGACGAGCTGGAAGAAGTCCTCGACGTCGAGGTCCTGACGCGTCCGGCCCTCCCGCTGGGCCCGCGTCAGCAGACCCGCCGCCGCCGAGCGCATCGCCGCGTGGCAGTCGAAGCCGAGTCCGGCCCCGCCGAGCGTCATCGAGGCGGACAACCCGCCGTCGGTGAGGGCGTGGGCGAGCACGTCCCGTGACCAGAGGGCGAGCGCCTCGTCCGCTGAGGGGTGGGCGAGCAGGTTCTCCGCCTTCGCGCACAGTGTCTCGACCCGGTCCTGGAACACGGCCGCTAGGAGCGCCTGCCGCGTGGGGAAGTGGCGGTAGAGCGTCCCCGGCCCCATCCCGGCCCGGCGCGCGATCTCGTTGAGGGACGCCTCGGGCCCCTGCTCGGCGATCACGGCCTTGGCGGTCGCCAGCAGGTGTTCACGGTTGCGACGCGCGTCGACCCGCATCGGTACCCCCAGGGTTCCACACCGGTTTGCAAACGGAGAAGTTCTCCGTATTATACGGTCATATTATCCGGAGACCCTCTCCGGATAATTCCCGGAGAGGGGCCCCCGAATGAACGACGACACCGCCGACCTCGGACGCGTCGGGCTCTGGACCTTCGCCTTCGACGACCAGCCCGCGCAGCGGGTCCGCGAGGCCGCGGCGGAGATCGAGGAGCTCGGCTACGGCGCCCTGTGGTTCGGCGAGGCGTTCGGCCGCGACAGCGTGAGCCAGGCCTGGCTGCTGCTCTCCGCCACCCGGCGGCTGGTGGTGAGCGCGGGCATCGCCAACATCGCCCTGCGCGACCCCATCGCCATGGCGGCGGCCGAGCGCGCGCTCAACGAGGCGTACCCCGGCCGCTACCTCCTCGGCCTCGGCGGGCACCGGGTGTCCGACACGCCCATCCAGATGAACGGCTTCAGCGTCCCCAGCCGCGGCCGGGCCGTGCGCACGATGGGCGCCTACCTCGACGCGATGGACGCCATCCCGCTGGGCTCCCCCGCACCGGCGGCGCCCCCGCGGCGCGTCCTCGCCGCGCTCGGGCCGCGGATGCTGGCCCTGGCCGCCGAGCGGACCCTCGGCGCGCACCCCTACTTCGTGCCCGTGGAGCACACCCACCGGGCGAGGGAGACCATGGGTCCCGGCGCCTTCCTCGCGGTCGAGCAGGCCGTCGTGCTGGACACCGATCTCACGAGGGCCCGCGAGGTCGCCAGGGGACACCTGGGCCCCTACATCGGCATGGCCGCCCACCAGATCGCGAGCCTGCGCAGGCTGGGCTTCGGCGACGACGACCTGGCGGACGGCGGGAGCGACCGGCTGGTCGACGCGATCGTCGCCTACGGGGACGCCGGAGTCATCGCCGAGCGGGTCCGGGCCCACCTGGACGCGGGCGCGGACCACGTGTGCCTGCAGGTCCTGACCGCCACCCCCGGGGAGCTCCCCATGCGCGAGTGGCGCGAACTGTCCGCCCTGGCCACGGCCGGGTGACGGCCGAGTGACGGAGACCCTCCGGGCGCGGGCGACGCCTCCGCCGGGGCGGGGCACTATTGACCGTCGCGGCCGGGAATCGTAGATTCACCCCACCCAGAACATCATTCGGTCAAGGAGGGCGCATGACGTCCACGCACATCGACGTCACCGCGATCGACTTCGACGTGCTCGGTGCGTGGATGGACGCGCGGGGGCTGCCGGAAGGGCCGTTCGAGCGGGTCGCGCCGGTGACGGGCGGGACGCAGAACGTCATGGTGCGCTTCGAGCGCGGCGGGGCGTCGTACGTGCTGCGCAGGCCGCCGCTGCACCCGCGCGCCAGGAGCAACGAGGTGCTCCGCCGGGAGGCGAGGGTGCTCACGGTCCTGCGCGACACGCCGGTGGCGGCGCCGCGCCTGGTCGCGGCCTGCACCGACGAGAGCGTCATGGGCGCGGTCTTCTACCTGATGGAGCCGGTCCGGGGGTTCAACGCCACCGTCGAGCTGCCCCAGCCGCACGCGGGCGATCCCGCGATCCGGCACCGGATGGGACTGGAGGCGGCCTCGGCGCTGGCCGACCTCGGGCGGGTGGACCACGGCGCGCTCGACGGGTTCGGCCGCCCCGAGGGATTCCTGGAGCGGCAGGTGCCCCGCTGGATGGGCGAGCTGGACGGCTACGGGGCCCTGGAGGGGTATCCGGGGCCCGACATCCCGGAGCTGGCGGAGACCGCGGCCTGGCTGGAGCGCAACCGGCCGAAGGAGTTCGTCCCGGGGATCATGCACGGCGACTACCACCTGGCCAACCTCATGTTCGCCTGCGACGGGCCCAGGGTGGCGGCGATCGTCGACTGGGAGATGTGCACGGTGGGCGACCCGCTGCTGGACCTGGGGTGGCTGCTCGCGACCTGGCCGACCCCCGACGGCGTGGGGGTGATCTCCGGCGGGATCACCGGGCTCGCCACGGCCGACGAGCTCGTCAGCTGCTACGCGGCCCTGTCGGACCGGGACCTGTCGGCCGTCGACTGGTACGCGGTGATGGCCTGCTTCAAGCTCGGCATCGTCCTGGAGGGCACGCACGCCCGCGCCTGCGCGGGCAAGGCTCCCAGGGAGATCGGGGACCTGCTCCACGCCACCACGCTGAACCTGTTCGCCCGCGCCCAGACGTTCATGTGACATGCGATGAAATAGGCGAAATGTGCGTTAGCCGGTGATTGAAACCTTCATGCAACCTTCCGCATTCCAGGATTGCTCGCAATTGCTCTGCGATGTGGTTCGGGGAAGGATTCAGTCATGCGTCTCCGGTTTCTTGGCTCCACCTCCGAGGCGGGGGCCTGTCCCTCCCTCTACGAGACCGACCGCGGGACCATCGTGGTGCAGGGTCTCCGGGTGACCGACGCGGCGGCGCTGGCCGATCTGCGCCACGTCCTGGACGGCGAGACCGCCGTCGAGGTACCACGTGAGCTTCTCGCGGAGATCGCGCGCCGCGTACTTTCCGTAAATATTGGTCACGATTAGGAGTGCTCTCTGGCTTGATCCACACGTGCAGGTCTAGCGTCGTGCGCACCATGCGGGAGGTGACGTGAGCGGGCGGGGAGCACAGGCGTACGGCGGTCACGGCACCCGGCCCGCGCGAACGGCCGAGGAGATCGTGTGACCGGGTTCCAGCAGGCGAGGACCGACCTCGGTGTGCGGTTGCGGCACCTGCGGGAGGCCGCGCACCTGTCGGGCAAGGAGCTCGCCGAGCGGCTGAGGTGGCAGGCGTCCAAGGTCTCCCGGATCGAGAACGCCCGCCAGACCGCGACCGAGGACGACGTCACCCAGTGGGCCCGGGCCGTGGACGCCTCCCCCGCGATCACCGTGGAGCTGGTGGAGCAGGCGGCGGGTCTCCTGGACCGCCAGGACTCCCTGCGGCAGCGGCACCGCAGCGGGCTGGCGGCGCTCCAGGAGGACATCCGCGACGTGGAGGCGCGGACCACCCAGCTGCGGGTGTTCGAGCCCGGAGTGATCATCGGGCTGCTGCAGACCACCGAGTACGCCCGGAGCATCTTCACCCGCATCAAGCGCCTCTACCGGGCGCCCGACGAGATCGACGCGGCCATCCGGGTGCGCATGCAGCGCCAGGACATCCTCTACGACCAGAGCAAGCGGTTCAGGTTCGTCATGCCGGAGGCGGCGCTGCGCCACCGGCTCGCCCCGCTGGACGTGATGCGCGGGCAGCTCGACCGGCTACTGGCGGTGACGGCGCTGCCGAACGTGGAGTTCGGCGTGATCCCCTTCGAGGCGTCCCTGCCCTCGGCCCTGCTCAACGGCTTCTGGATGTACGACGAGGACCACGTGGCGGTGCCGACCAGGACGAGGGACCTGCTGCTGCGCGACCCGGAGGACGTCGCCTTCTACGCGCGGACCTTCGAGGAGCTCTGCGAGGTCGCGGCCTTCAGGGAGGATGCCAGATCGGTGATCGTCCGAGTACTCAGCGATTTCTCCGGACAATCAAAGGACTAAACACCGCAATTGCTTGATTAGCATCCCAAGATCGTGCAATTCTCTGTCGAGACGGAGGTGACGCACGATGCTGGACACGCTGTCTTGTCTCGAGAGGCTCGTTGCCGCGATACGGCTGCACGCCGACCTTTCCG
The DNA here is from genome assembly GCF_040295985.1 of Streptosporangium sp. NPDC002524. Taxonomy (NCBI): domain Bacteria; kingdom Bacillati; phylum Actinomycetota; class Actinomycetes; order Streptosporangiales; family Streptosporangiaceae; genus Streptosporangium; species Streptosporangium sp. NPDC002524. The sequence continues at coordinate 563,867 of NZ_JBEOWK010000001.1, forward strand.
TGCAGCGGATCTCGTTCGGCGATCCCGCGTACATCTACGTCCGCAACCGCTTCAGCAACACCCTGGCCGAGACCGTGACCTGCTCCCCGGACGGCGGCTTCATCACGTCGTGGGGCTACCGGCTCGGCTGCAGCGAGAACATCGATGCCGCCGCGGCCCGGCTGGCCTTCCTCCTCGCCGCCCTGCCCACCCCCCGGGTCTGAGTCTCTTCTCCCTTTCTCTCCCTTTCAGACCTGTACGCGGGAGTCTTCCTTTCAGACCTGTACGCGGGAGACCTCCGCGACCGCCCGCCTCCGCGGTGACGAGGCGTCCGGCCCGACCGGCCCTCAGGAACTCTCGGCGGGCGCGTCGGGGAAGTCGGAGAGGTCGAGGCCGACCTCGCGGGCGGCGGCGACCCGGGCGTGGTGGAGCATCCGGCTCCGCGACATGTTGCCGGTGTGCAGGGTGTATCGGACCACGAGACCGTCGAGCATGCCGTCGATCCGCTCGGCCGAGCCCAGGGGGTCGTCGCAGGTGAACTCCCCCGAGGCCACACCGTCGGAGATCACCTGACTGAGGATCTCGATCCAGGCGCCCTCGAGCTCCAGCAGGATGGTGCGGACGTGCTCCTCGCGCACCCCGACAGCCCAGGCGTCGACCCAGAGGATCCAGCTCTGGTCGGAGCGGGAGGCCGGGATGTAGAAGCGCAGGACGCGGTCGAGAAGCTGGACGGCGGTGCCGGGGCCCGAGACGATCTCCTTCAGCCGCTGGATCTCGGAGTCGCTGGTGCTGCGGAGCATCTCGGTGATGAGATCGTCCTTGGTGGCGAAATGATAGTGAATCAGCCCGCCGCTCACGTTCGTCGCTTTCGCGATGTCGGCGACGCGGGTGCTGGCCAGCCCGCGCTCCAGCACGACTCGCCTGGCGGCTTCAAGGAGCTCCGCTCGGCGCTGGTCGGCCTGGTCGGCGCGGCTGCTGCGCGCTCCTCCTCCGCTGTGCACGGCGCAAGACTACAGCAGCGCGGGCCACCGCCTCACTACTCCTGATTGGCGAACCAGTCAATAGCTTTGCCCTGGTCTCGACGACCGCATCCGGTCACCGTACGAGCGGACGCGGTGACCAGATACGGCGACGACCACCGGGACGCACCGGGGGCCCGGGACATTGCCGGGCCCCCGGTGCGTCCGGGGTTGTCGGGACCTCCGGGGCCGTCGCGGTCTCCGAGCCGTCATCCCCGGGACCGTCGCGGCGTCCAGGGCAGTCGCAACTTTCGGGGGCGAGCGGGCATGCTCAGCTGCAGTCGCGGCGTCCAGGCCATCGCGGCCTCCAAGACCATCGCGATGGTCCGGAACCGTCGCGGTGTCCAGGGTTGTCGCGGCTTTCGGGGTCGAGCGGGTGTGCTCAGCCGCAGCGGTAGAGGGACTGGTCGGTGGAGCCGCCGTACTCCGACGCCTTGACGGCGGCGCAGTTGGCCCGCACCCACTCGGTCACCTGGGCACCGCCTCCGTCGGGCCCGCCCCTGCCGCCGCCCCCGGCCATCACGTACCTGAGCCGCCCCGAGGAGACGAGTTCCTTGAGCCGGTCCACGGTCATGGCAGGGTCGCCGCCCGTGAAGCCGCCCATCGCGATGACGGGCAGCCCGGTCGACAGGATGGCCGAGGAGGCGCCCTGCGCGCTGCTCACCGCCACCAGCCAGGTCGCGCCGCCCCGGTTCCTCTTCAGGTAGTCGGCCATCCGCTGGTCCAGCGCCCCGCCGAAACCGCCCCGCGTCCCGCCGGGGAAGCCGTAACGCGCGGGCGCGGAGCCCTGCCGCGAACCACCGGCCGTACCCTGTCCCGGGTCCTGGCCGGGAGTCTGCTCCGGTGTGCCGCCGGAGAGGCCACCTTGAGTGCTGCTCTGGGGGCCGTTCCGGGAACCGTCGTCGCGGGGGAAGCCGCCCCGCATGCCGCCGAAGCCGCCGCTCCCCGCGGGGCCCGCGGTGGGATTGGTCCCGTTGACGGGCGAGCCGAGAGGGGTGAGCGCGTAGGCGGCCGGTCCGGCGAGGACCGCGACCAGCCCGGCCGTCAGCGCGACCGCGGCGATCCGCGACCTGAGCCGCCGCCCGAAGCGGGCCAGGAGCAACCCGGCGACCGCCACGACGGTCGCGGCGGCCACCGCCCAGGGCAGCCAGGGTACGAAGTCCCCGGCGTCCCCGGCGTCCCCGGCGCGCCGGAGCAGCGTGAACGCCCACGCCCCGGTGACCGCGACGCCCAGGGGCAACACCCAGGACCAGGCCCCGGACTCCCGCTGGGCCCGCCACACGAGCACCCCGCCGAGGCCGGTCAGGGCGGCGACCGCCGGGGCCATCGCGGTGGTGTAGTACGGGTGGAAGGTGCCGCTGGAGAAGCTGAACACCACGTAGTGGACCGCGAGCCAGCCGCCCCACAACGTCAGGGCGATCCTGGGGTCGCGGAGCGGGCCGCGTGCGACCAGGACGAGGCCCGCGACGAGGACGATCGCGGAGAGGGGCAGCAGCCAGGAGATCTGCCCGGCCATGACGTCGTTGAACAGGCGCCCGGCCCCCGCCTCGCCACCGAACCCGCCACCACCTCCAGGTCCACCGGGCCCACCGGCTCCACCGGGTCCGCCGCTCCCGCCGAAGACCCGGCCGAGGCCGTTGTAGCCGATGACGAGGTCCCGGACGGAGTTGTCGGTGCTGCCGCCGACGTAGGGCCTGCTCGACGCGGGCCACAGGTCCACGACCACCATCCACCACGCGCTGGAGACCACCAGCGCGGCACCCGCCGCGAGCAGGTGCCCGAGGCGGCGGAGCAGGGGCTCGGGAGCCATGGCCAGGTAGAGCGGGGCGAAGACCGGGAGCACCAGATACGCCTGGAGCATCTTGGTGTTGAACGCCAGCCCGACGAGCACCGCCGAGACGACGAGCGCGCGCATCCGGCCAGCGCGTACCGCCTCCTGGCAGAACCACGCGGCGAGCACGAGCAGCAGGACGAGGAGGGTGTCGGGGTTGTTGTCCCGGTTGATGGCCACGGTGATCGGGGTCAGCGTCATCACCAGGGCCGCGACCAGCGCGGCGGCGTGGCCGTACGCGCCGGGCAGTGCCCTTCGCACGGCCGAGTGGAGCACGGCGACGGCGGCGACCCCGGCGGCTGCCTGGGGCAGGAGCATGCTCCAGGTGCCGAACCCGAAGACCCTCGCGGACAGTCCCATCACCCACAGCGCGAGCGGCGGCTTGTCCACGGTGATGAACGACCCGGCGTCCAGGGCCCCGAAGAAGAACGCCTTCCAGCTCTGGGTGCCCGACAGGATCGCGGCGGAGTAGTAGTCGTTGGCGTGCCCGTTGCGCCCGAGCGCCCACACGTACAGGACCGTGGCCAGCGCGAGCACCCCCCACAGGCCGGGCCGGGCCCACCGGGGGTCGCCGGGGCCACCGAGGAACACCCGCCGCACGGCACCGCCGACCCCGCCGCCCCGCTCCGCGCGGCTCCTCCAGAAGACCTGCCGCCCGCCGGAAGGAGACGTCGCCGTACCTGACGCGGGTGGCACGGGTGGCGCGGTCGGCCTCGGGTCACCGAGAGCGGAGAGCGCCGGTCGGAGAGCGGTGCGCGTCCCCTGCGCCGGGGAGGCGGGCGTGCCGGGCGCGGGCGTGACGGGCGCGGGCGTGCCGGGCGCGGGCGTGCCGGGCGCGGGCGTGGACGACGAGGATTCCGTGTCCCGCGAGGAGTCGGTGGTCATGAGGTGGTCTCCTTGGCGCGGCGGGGGTTGAAGACCCAGGCGCGGAGCATCAGGAAGCGTACGAGGGTGGCGAGGGCGTTGGCCGCCACGAGCGCGGCGACCTCCGCGGCGGTGGACGCGGCGGGCGCGACGAGGTCGAGCAGGGCCAGGCCGCCGGTGCTCAGCAGCAGGCCGACGAGGAAGGCCAGGCCGCCTTCGAGCTGGTGGCGGAGGGCTCCGGCACGGCCGGTGACACCGAAGGTGAAGCGCCGGTTGGCCGCGGTGTTGGCGACGGCGGTGACGAGCAGGGCCACCCCGTTGGCCACGACGGCCGGCATCACCAGGCGCAGGGTCACGAACAGGAGCAGGTGCGCCAGGGTGCAGACCGCGCCGATGACGGCGAAGCTGGGCAGCTGGCGGCCCATGCCCCCGGGCAGCCGCGCTCCCCGCACGCGCGGCGGTACCGGGATCCTCGCCGCGCCCGACAACGTCCTCCGTGCCACCCTGGCCATCCCCCTGAGGTCGTCCACGGCGGTCCTGACGATGTCGACGCGGCTGTCGGGGTCGTCCACCCAGTCGACGGGCACCTCGTGGATGCGCAGCCCGTGCCGCTCGGCGAGGAGCAGCAGTTCGGTGTCGAAGAACCACTCCTCGTCCTCGACCGCGGGGAGCAGCGCCTGCGCTATCTCGGTGCGGACCGCCTTGAAACCGCACTGCGCGTCGGAGAACCGCGCCCCCATCGCCGACCGGAGCAGCAGGTTGTACGTCCGCGAGACGAACTCCCGTTTCGGTCCACGGACGACGTTGGAGCCCCGGGACAGCCGGGTGCCGATGGCCAGGTCGCTGTGGCCGGACAGCAGCGGGGCCACCAGCGGCAGGAAGGCGTCCAGGTCGGTGGAGAGGTCCACGTCCATGTAGCCGACCACGTCGGCGTCGCTCTCCGACCACGCCCGGCGCAGCGCGCGGCCCCGGCCCTTGTCCTCCAGGCGCAGGGCGCGCACGTGGGACAGCTCGTGGCCGAGGGCGGTGGCGATCCGCCAGGTGGCGTCGGTGCTGGCGTTGTCGGCGATCGTGATGCGGAAGCCGTAGGGGAAGGTTCTCGTGAGGTAGGCGTGCAGGCGGCGGACGCTCTCGCCGAGCACCCGCTGCTCGTTGTGTACGGGGACCACGATCTCGACCAGCCGGGTGCGCGCCGGTGCCGTGGCCTGCTTCACGCCGCCCTCCGGGGGCGGGGGCTCGGTTGTCTCATGCCCTCACAGTGGTCGCGTGATCTTGAGTGACCCTGAGGCGATCGTTAACACGGGGTGAGAAAGGAACGCGACCGGTTCGGTCGGTTCTTTCCACGAGGGGCTCCGGCGAGCGGCTCACATGCCCGAAGCGACCCGAAGCGACAGAGAAGAGGCACGACAGGGACGGCCACTCCCGTGCCCGGCGCGGCCGAAGGAAGGCTCACGGGCAATGGGAAGAACGCAGGGAGAACGAACGGGGACGACCGCTCACGTACCCGGAGCGGGAGGAAGAAGGAGAAACAACGGGTAACGGGGACCGGCCGCTCACGTGCCGGGAGTGACCGGGGCCCGCGTGGGAGAGCCGGGCAGGTGGACGCGGGCGAGGGTGCCGCCTCCGGCGGCGTTCTCCAGGATCACCTCTCCCCCGGCGTCGCGCACGGCCTTGGCCACGATGGCGAGCCCCAGTCCCGAGCCGGGCATGCTGCGCGCCGAGGACGACCGCCAGAACCGGTCGAACACGTACGGCAGCTCCTCCCCCGGGATGCCGGGGCCGTGGTCCCTGACGGTCAGCTCACCGTCGCGGAGCCGCACGACCACCGGCTCCCGCCGGTCCGCCGAGAACTTCACCGCGTTGTCCAGCAGGTTCACCACGGCCCGTTCCAGGGCGGCCTGGTCGCCCCGCAGGTACCAGGGGCTCAGCTCCACCTCGATCGAGGTGTCGGGGGCGCGCAGCCGCGCCCTGCGCACGGCCGCCTCGACGGCGTCGTGGAAGGCGACCTCGACGTGCGGCTCGTGCTCGTCCTCCGAACGCGAGAGCTGGAGCAGGTCCCCGACGAGCGTGGACATCTCCTCGAACTGGGCCTTGAGGTTGGCGAGCAGCCTGCGCTTGGGGGCGGCGTCGAGGGGGCGCCCGGCGTTCTCGCTGCGCAGCAGCAGGTCGATGTTGGTGCGCAGGCTGGTGAGCGGGGTGCGCAGCTCGTGCCCCGCGTCGGCGATCAGCCTCCGCTGGCGTTCGCGGGACCCGGCCAGCGCGGTGGTCATCGCGTTGAAGGAGACGCCGAGCCTGGCGATCTCGTCGGTACCCTCTACCGGGATCCTGGTGTCGAGGTCCTCGGTCCTGGCGACGTACTCGACGGCCTCGGTCAGGCGGCCGACGGGACGCAGCGCCGTACGGGAGACGAGCAGCCCGGCGGAGGCGGCGCCGAGCACGCCGAGCGCGGTGACCCCCGCGAGGATCCAGGCGAGCGTGGCGAGCGTGGCGCGGACCTCCTCCAGGGAGCGGGACTCCATGATCGCGACGCCGGGGCGGACGTTCCTCGTCATCACCCGGACCTCCTCGCCCGCGTCGGTCACGCCGTTCCTGAACGCCTGCCGGCCCGGGGGGCCGTGTGTCAGGGCCAGGTCCCCCGGGGTGACCCTGACGGGCGTGGAACCCGCCACGCACCTCGCACCGTCGGCGTAGAGCAGCTGGATGGGCGGGAGGCGGGGCTGCGGCCTGCGTCCCGGGCCCTCCCCCGGGCCCTCCGGACCTCGCGGGATTCCCGCCCCTCGCGGTCCTCCCGGGCAGTACGGCCCGATCCACTCGATGCCCTGCGGCCGTCCCTCCAGCGAGCGCTCCACCTGCCGCAGCAGCTCGGCCCGTACGACGAACCAGCACAGCACCGCGCACACCGCGATCGCGAGCGCCACGGCCGCCGCCACCAGCAGGGTCAGCCGGGAGCGCAGGGAGCGGCGACCGTTCACGCGGAGGTCCGCAGCACGTAGCCGACGCCCCGGACGGTGTGGATCAGCCGGGGGCGCCCGCCGATCTCGGTCTTGCGGCGCAGGTACATGACGTAGACGTCGAGGGAGTTGGACGACGGCTCGAAGTCGAAGCCCCACACCTCGCTGAGGATCTGCTCGCGGGTGAGCACCTGGCGGGGATGGACCATGAACAGCTCCAGCAGCAGGTACTCGGTGCGGGTCAGCTCCAGCGGCTCTCCGGCCCGGGTGACCTCCCGCCCGGCGACGTCCATCCGCAGGTCGCCGAAGGCGAGGACCGCGTCGTCCTCGGCCGCGGGCGCGCTCAGGGCGCCGCGCCGCAGCAGCGCCCTGACGCGCGCCAGCAGCTCGTCCAGCTCGAACGGCTTGACCAGGTAGTCGTCGGCCCCCGCGTCCAGGCCGGAGACCCGGTCGCCCACGGCGTCGCGGGCGGTGAGCATGAGCACCGGCAGGTGGTTGCCCGCCGCCCTGAGCCTGCGGCAGGCGGTCAGCCCGTCCAGCCGGGGCATCATGACGTCGAGCAGGACCAGCTCGTACGGCTCCCGATCGATCGCCTCCAGCGCCGCCTGGCCGTCCGAGGCCAGGCCGACCCGGTATCCCTCGAACTCCAGGCTGCTCTGCAGCGCCTCCCTGAGCGCGGGCTCGTCGTCCACGACCAGCACCCGCGCCGCCTCACCCTCAGCCATGGCCTCCACGGTAGACGCCCATCATGAGAGCCGGATGAACGCCTCCGGCCGTGGCCCCTATCGCGCCTGGCGTAGCCTCGGGCCCACACCAGCCGCCACGCCCACTTTGGTCGTCGCACCCACCTTGGCCGTCGCGCCCGTCCCGGCCGTCGCGCCTGGCGTAGCCTCGTGCCCGACCTGGCCGTCGCGCCCGCCGTAGTCCCGGGCCTGCCCCGGCCGTCGTGCCCGCCGTGGTTTCCGCGCCCGACATGGCCGACCGGCGGCTTCCCCCGGTCTCGCCCCGGCCCGGTCGGGCCGACCGGGCCGGACCAGGGGTCAGGAGTCGGAGGCGGGGGTCAGGAGTCGGAGGCGGGGGTCGGGTGAGCTCAGGTGAGCAGCGCCATGGCGGCGTTGTGGCCGGGGATGCCGCTGACGCCGCCGCCGCGCCGGGCGCCCGCGCCGCAGAGCAGGACGCGCTCGAAGGCGGTCTCCACCCCCCAGAGCCCCGGTTCCCCGTACGGCCAGGACAGGTCGCGGTGGAAGATGTGCCCGCCGGGCAGGCCCGCCTCCGTCTCCAGGTCGACCGGGGTCTTGGCCTCCAGGCAGGGGCTGCCGTCGGGAGCGCGCAGCAGGCAGTCCTCGACGGGTTCGGCGAGGACCGCGTTCATCGAGGCGAGCGTGGCGCGCAGCGCGGCCTCGCGCGCCCCCGCCGGGTCCTCCCTGAACAGCCTGGCGGGCATGTGCAGTCCGAACAGCGTCATCGTGTGGGCCCCGGCCTCGCGCAGTTCCGGGCCGAGGATGGAGGGGTCGGTCAGCGAGTGGCAGTAGACCTCGGCCGGGGGCAACGAGGGGATCTTCCCGGCCGACGCCTCCGCGTACGCGCGGGCGAGCTGGTCGCGGCCCTCGTTGATGTGGAACGTGCCGCTGAACGCCGCCGCGGGGTCCACGCCGGGGTCCCGCAGGCGCGGCAGCCGCGAGAGCACCATGTTGACCTTGAGCTGGGCTCCCTCGGGGACGGGTTCGGTTTCCCCGAGCAGGCGGGCGAGCACGGCGGGCGGCACGTTGGCCAGGATCCGCTCGCCCGTCACCGCGTGCTCGCCGTCCGCGTCGCGGAAGGCGACCTCGCCCGAGGGGTCGATCGCGAGGACCTCTGCGCCGGTCAGGATCTCCGCCCCGGCGGCACGGGCCGCGTCGGCGAGCGCGCCGGACACCGCGCCCATGCCGCCGACGGGGACGTTCCAGTCGCCGGTCCCGTCGCCGATCACGTGGTAGAGGAGGCAGCGGTTGGCCAGCAGGCCCGGGTCGCAGGGGTCGGCGAACGTGCCGATGAGAGCGTCGGTGAGAACCACCCCGCGCACGGTGTCGTCGGCGAACCGCTCGTCCACCACCTCGCCGACCGGCCGCTCGAACAGGTCGCGCCAGGCCTCCTCGCCGACGAGGTCCCGCATCGCCGTACGGTCGGCGAGGGGTTCCAGCAGCGTCGGCGCGACCCGCTCGGCCACGTCGGCGGTCATCCCGTAGAAGCGCCGCCACGCCTCCAGCTCACCGTCGCCGCCGGTGACCCGGGAAAAGGATGCCGCGGTCCGTACGGCGTCGCCGTTGTCGACCAGCAGCCCGGTGTCGCCCACCGGCGTGTACGAGGCGTACCTGCGGCGGCGCAGCGCGATCCTGAGCCCCAGGTCGGTGACGACCTTCGAGGGGAGCAGGCTGACCAGGTACGAGTAGCGCGAGAGCCGGGCGTCGACCCCGGGGAACGCCCGCGCCGACACGGCGAGGCCGCCGACGTGACCGAGGCGTTCCAGGACGAGGACGCGCCGGCCGGCTCGGGCGAGGTAGGCGGCGGCGACCAGGCCGTTGTGGCCGCCTCCGACGATCACGGCTTCGTAGCGAGAGCGGAGCACGGGACTTCCCGACGGGGTGAGGTGCGGGTGAGGGGACGCGGGGCTGGGGCTCGGGGCTGGAACTGTGGCCGCTCAGAGGCCCGTCTGCCAGTGCGGCTCGGGACAGAGCACGCTCGGCGTCTCGACCATCACCATGCACTTCACCATATCCCGAAATATCCCTAAATCGGCAGCCCACACGCCGTATCGTCCATCCCCGGCCTTCACCGGCCTTCACCGGCCCGAGCGTCACTCAGCCCCGCGATCCGACCACCGGCTCGGTCGGCACCCCGCCCCCGCCCCTGTCAGCACCGCTCGCGCTCACCCCGATCCGCGACCACCGGATCCACGGGCTCCACAGGCCGCACGGACCGTATGGACCGTATGGACCGTATGGACCGCTCGGCGCGCGACCGGCCGTCCGTTCCCCGGCTGCTTCCCGGTTGCTTCCCGTCCGCCCGCCTCGTGACCGCCCGGCTCCCGGAACACCGTCACCCGCTGCCACTCACCGCTGCTCCCGGGCGGCGGAGAGAGTGATCGTGAGGAGGGTGGCGGCGGGGCCGGTGGGGGCTCGGCCGTGGCGCCAGACCGCCCGCAGGCGGCGCGTGAGGTCGATGTCCCGGGTGGGCACCTCGACCAGGCGGCCGGTGGCCAGCTCGGCCTCCACCGCGTACCCGCTGAGCACGGCGGGGGCGGCCCCCTCGCGGGCGGCGCCCTTGACCGCGGCGTTGGAACCGAGCTCCAGCTTCGGGGCGGCCGCGGCGTGGCCGGTGAGCGCGAGGTCCAGCGTCTCGCGGGTGCCCGACCCCCGCTCGCGGACGACCAGCGGGGTGGCGGCCAGCTCGGCGGCGAGCAGCGGGGTGCGGCGGCGCGCCCACGGGTGTCCCGGCGCGACCACCACCACGAGCCTGTCGGTGGCCACCACCCGCGACACCAGCCCGGCCGGGACCGAGGGCCCCTCCACGAACCCGAGCTCGATCTTCCCGCCGACCAGCCTCGCCACCTCGGCCGAGTTCTGCACGTCCAGGCCGACCTGGACCTGGGGCTCGCGGTCCTGGAGCTCCCCCAGCCAGCGCGGCAGCAGGTACTCGGCCACCGTCATGCTGGCGGCGATGTGCAGGTGCGCGGCCCGGCCGTGCCGTACCGCCTCCGCCCCGCGCATGAGCTCCTCCGCCGCCGCCAGCACCTGCGTGGCCCAGGCCGAGACCATCACGCCCTGCGGGGTGAGGGTGGACCCGCGCGGGGTGCGTTCCAGCAGCGGCAGCCCGAGGCGGCGTTCCAGCAGCGAGATGCGCTTGCTCACCGACGGCTGCGCGATGCCCGCGGCCCTGGCCGCCTGGCCGAGGCTGCCCAGGCGTTCCACGTCGACGAGCAGGCGCAGGGATTCGAGGTCGGGCAGCTCGCTCATAGCTCCAGGCTATGACCTTCCAGGTAGGTGACGGCTACCGGCCTCCCTGCGCCGCGCCGACACTCGGAGGATGCCCGTCTCCCCGCTCACCCGTCCTCCCGGCTCGACCACGCGAACCCCTCAGACACCCGTACGACCTGTGCGGACACAGGCACCGGCACCGGCGGCGAGGCGTAGAACGTCGCGGGCACTCGCGCCGGGGCTCGGGGCCGCGGCCGGCGCGGTGGTCCTGGCGACGGCGGTGGCCCGGATCGTTCCCGGGGTGAGCGCCGCCGTGGTCGCGGTGGTACTTGGGGTCGCGCTCACCAACCTCGGCGGCCTGCACCGGTCCCTCGCCCCCGGGCTGGGATTCGCCTCCCGCAGGGTGCTGCGCCTGGCGATCGTGCTGCTCGGCCTGCAGATCGCGCTGCCGGAGCTGCTGGCGCTCGGCTGGCGGGCGCTGGCGGTGGTCGCCGCGGGGACCGGCGTCACGTTCGCCGCGACGCGGTGGATCGGGGGCCGCGTCGGGGTGAGCCCGCGCAGGTCCCTGCTGATCGCGACCGGCGTGTCCGTCTGCGGGGCGGCGGCCGTGGCCGCCATGCACGACGTCGCCGACAGCGACGACGACGACGTGGCGGCCGCGGTGAGCGTGGTCGTCCTGTACGGCAGCGTCTCGATCGTCACGCTGCCCCTGCTCGCGGGAGCGCTGGGGCTGACCCCGCACCAGCTGGGCCTGTGGGCCGGAGCCTCGGTCCACGAGGTCGCGCAGGTGGCGGCCATCGGCGCGGCGGCCGGAGCGGGGGTGCTGGCGACCGCGGTGGCCGTGAAGCTGGCCCGGGTCGTCCTGCTCGCCCCGATCGTCGGGCTCACCTCCCTCTCCCTGCGCCGTACCGCGCCCTCGGCGCGCCACACCAAGACGGACCCGGCCTCCCCGCGCCACACCAAAACAGACCCGGCCTCCCCGCGCCACACAAAGACGGACCGTTCCGAGACGGGCCGTGCCGAGATGGGCCATCCCGGAGCGGACCGTTCCGATGCAAGCCGTCCCGACACGGGCCGTACCGACGCAGGCCGTCCCGACATGGGCCGTACCACCGACGCGGGCCGTACCAAGGCAGGCCACCCCAAGACGGACCGTTTCGAGGCCGGGCGGGTGGCGCGGCGGCCGCCGGTGGTGCCGCTGTTCGTCGCCGGGTTCGTCGCGGCCGTGGCGGCCCGGAGCCTGGGCGTGGTCCCGTCCGGAATCACCCGGGTGGTCCCCGACCTGACGGCGGTGCTGCTCGCGGCGGCGCTCTTCGCCCTGGGCACCGGTGTCGACCTGCGAAGGCTCGCGCGGGGCGGGCGATCGCTGCTCCTGGGCGGGATCGCCACGGCCATCATCGGCGGGATCTCACTGCTCGGAGTGCTGGTCGTTGGCTGATCTTTGAGTGGACGTCTCCTCGCAACCGCCGTAACGTGCTCTTTTTGGGGAAGACGGTGTCGTTTACACCGTTCCAAAAGCAAGCAATGATTACGACCTCGGACAAGGAGACAGAACCAGCTCATGCGTACCACCCGACAGTCCCTCTCCGGCGTGCTCCGCCCCTCCAGCGAGGTGGCCGAGGCGCTGGAGCAGGGCGCCCCGATCGTGGCGCTGGAGTCCACGATCATCTCCCACGGCCTGCCCCAGCCCCGCAACCTCGAGGTCGCGGTGGAGCTGGAGCGGATCGTCCGGGAGGCCGGGGCGGTGCCCGCGACGATCGCGGTGCTGGACGGCGTGGCGCGCATCGGTCTCGACAAGAGCGAGCTGGAGCGCGTCGCCGGTGAGCGGGGGCTTCGCAAGCTGGGGTTCCGCGACCTGCCCGCCGCCGCCGCGCTCGGCGCGAGCGGGGCGACCACGGTCTCCGCGACCTCGTTCCTCGCCGCCAGGGCGGGCATCCGGGTCTTCGCCACCGGCGGTCTCGGCGGCGTGCACCGCGGGTGGACCGAGAGCCAGGACGAGTCGGCCGACCTCGACATGCTGAGCCGGACCCGCATCACCGTGGTCTGCGCGGGCGTGAAGTCGATCCTGGACGTCCCGGCCACCCTGCAGCGGCTGGAGACGCGCGGCGTCACGATCGCGGGGTTCCGCACCGACGAGTTCCCCGGCTTCTACCTGCACACCTCGGGCGAGCCGGTCGACTGGCGGATCGAGACCCCGGACGAGGCCGCGGGCATCATGCGGGCCCAGGACGCGCTCGGCGGCCCGGAGACCGCGCTGATCGTCGCCAACCCGGTGCCGCTGCCCGAGCAGCTCGACCCCGGGCTGCACGACCGGGTCCTCGCCGAGGCGCTCGCCGAGGCGGAGCGGCGGCAGATCACCGGCCAGGCCATCACCCCGTTCCTGCTGGGCTACCTGGTGCGCGGCACCGACGGCGCCTCGCTCGAGGCGAACCTGGCCGCGGTGCGGGGCAACGCCCGCGTCGCCGGGCGGATCGCGGCCTCCTGGAGCCGGGGAGACTGAGGACACCGTGACCGGAACGGGTCTGCTGGTCATCGGCGACGTGGTGACCGACGTCGTCGCACTTCACGGCGGGTCCGCCAGGAGCGGTCTGGCCGTCGGGACGGACACCGCCGCCGACATCGTGCTGCGCCCCGGCGGCTCGGGGGCCAACACCGCCTCCTGGGCCGCCCGGCTGGGCGCCGACGCGCGGATCCTGACCCGGGCGGGCTTCGACACCGCCGACTGGCACGCCGCCGAGCTGCGGCGGTTCGGGGTACGGCCGCACCTGCGGGTCGACCCCGACCGGCCCACCGCGGTGGTGATCGCGATGGTCGACGTGACCGGGGAGCGTTCCATGCTCACCAACCGGGGCGCGGGCGGGCACATCGGCACGGGCGACTGGGACGAGAGCCTGCTCGACGGGGTGGGTCATCTCCATCTGTCCGGTTACACCCTCTTCGCCGAGCCGGGGCTCCAGCTTTCCCGGCTGGCCATGGCGGAGGCGTCCCGGCGCGGCGTCTCGATCAGCGTCGACCCCGCCTCGACCGGTTTCCTGCGCTCGTTCGGCGTCGAGCGGTTCGTCCAGGAGACCCTGACCGCCCAGCTCATCATCCCCAACCTGGACGAGGCGCTGCTGCTCACCGGCGAGGCCACCGCCGAGGGGGCGGCCGAGAGCCTGAGCCTCCGCTACGGCGCGGCGGCGGTGAAGCTCGGATCCCGCGGCGCGCTGATGGCCAGGGGCGGAAAGTTGGCCGCCCGGGTTCCCGCGCTCACCACCGAGGTGGTTGACTCCATTGGAGCGGGGGACGCGTTCGCCGCCGGGCTGCTCACGGCCCTGCTGGGCGGGGCCGCCGACGAGGTCGCGCTGGACGCCGGACGCCGCGCCGGGGCGGAGGCCGTGACGGTCCTGGGCGGCCGTCCGCGTGTCCTTCCGTCTGATTTGGGTACTAAGGAGCTTTACCCTCTTAACACCAATTGATAGCTTGCGGCGTAAGCTGCACCATTAGCCACACGCGTCACTTTGGGGAGGTTACGGTCCGCCGATGGATGCCGAGTCATCGATCTGCCTGAGTGATCTGGTCCCGGCCCTGCGCTGGAGTCGTCCCCAGCAGGTCGCCGAAGCCCTCGCCGACCCCCGGCTGCCCGCCGGCTGGTGGTCGTCGGTCACCCTGCCCAAGGCCCTCGGCGCCGCGGGGCTCGACTGGGTCTGCGACAGGCTGGCCCGGCTCTCGCTGTCACGCTGGGACCACCTGCCGTTGAGCGACGTGCTGCCCGCGCTGCACGTCCACACGGTCGACCCCACCCTGCCCGGCTGGCCGGAGCCCGCGCGCTCGGCCATCGCCGGACTGGGCGGCTGGAACCGTCTGCGCCGCCTGACCGCGGGAGACCTGGGCGGGGCCGCGACCGGTCCCCCGGCGTCCTCCCCCGAGGCCGTGGTCACCGCCGTGTTCCGCGAGGTGCTCGGCCGCATCCCGGGGATCGCCGAGCACGCCGCGCCGGCCGCCGCCCACGCGCAGGTCCCGTTCCAGGAGCGGGTCCAGGACCCGGAGCAGGCGCCCGCGCCGCAGGTCCCCGCCCAGCCGTCGCCGCCGCAGCAGGAGCAGCGGCAGGCGCCGGCCCCCGAACCGGCCGTTCCCGAGCCGGCCGCGCCCAGCCCCCAGGCGCTCCTCAGCGACTACCCGTTGGTCCGCCTGGTCGACAACATGTTCCGCGACTGGAGCCCGCTGGAGCGCGCGGTCGCCGTCGAGCGGCTCTTCGCGGTCGACCCGATCAGCCTGCGCGCGCTCGCGCACAAGCTGAACGCCGACCGCGACTCGCTCTCGGCCGCCCAGCGCGCCGCCGAGGAGCGCATCCTGCTCTGGCTGCGCTCCTCGGAGTCCGCGCCGCTCACCGGGCACATGTTCGGGCTGACCGAGTGGCTGGGCTCCGCCGCCACCAAGGACCAGCTCATCGGCGCCGACCCCGCGCACCCGATCGAG
Source organism: Streptosporangium sp. NPDC002524 (assembly GCF_040295985.1). Lineage (NCBI taxonomy): Bacteria > Bacillati > Actinomycetota > Actinomycetes > Streptosporangiales > Streptosporangiaceae > Streptosporangium > Streptosporangium sp. NPDC002524. The sequence continues at coordinate 578,922 of NZ_JBEOWK010000001.1, forward strand.
GTCCCCACCCTGCGGACCCCGCTCTGGAGGGTGCTGGTCACGCTCATGCCCGACCGGCGGCTCCAGGACGACTGGCTCGTCGTGGGCGACCTGGGTGGCCTGCGCGAGCGGACCCGCCAGCTCCTGGCGGGCAAACCGATCGACAGCGACGTGCTCAGGCTCATGGAGCACCAGCTCGGCATCCGGTCCCACTCGGTCCAGGCCTGGCTGGACGCCCTCGCCGCGAGCGCGACGCAGGAGGCGGTCCCCCAGGAGACCACCGCCGAGGTCAGGCAGCTGCCGCGCCGTACCCCGGGGGCGAACGGCCACCACCACCGCGGCGGCCAGCCGATCCCGCAGGTGAACGCCGGGGCCATCGACCCCCGCGCCGCCCTGGCCACGCTGTCGGCCCTGGCGAGCGGCAACTCCAGGCCGCACCTGATCACCAGCCAGCGGGTCCCGATGCACCCGCCCGCGAGCCCGTCGTCCGACCCGACCCGCTGGCAGCGCATCGAGGTGACCAGCGACCACCTGCGGGGCGGCCCGGTGGCCGTGCCCGAGGGGTACGCCACCCAGCTGGGCATGCGTCCCGGCACGCTGCTGTCGGTCACCGGCCCCGGCGACAACGCGGTGGTCCTGGTCTGGCGGGACCACCCCGTCTTCGACTCCCTGCAGCCCGTCCTGATGCGCCTGAACGCCCGTCCGGGCGACCAGGTCTACGTCACCGTGGACGGCTACCGCCTCGACGCCCAGCTGCCCGCCTGACCTTCCGGCCGTCCCTCCCCCGAGTCCGTTCCCCGGGGGAGGGACGGGTGTGAGCACAGGAATCCGGTGAAGGCAGGCGGAGCCGGGCGAGCTTGATTCATTTATCTGAATCGGCGCTATGCTTGGGCCTCCCGAGGCCGGAATTGACAATGGGACCCGAGCTACAGGGGTCCCATTGTTCGTTTTCGTGTCAACAAAATCCCATTTCTCCTCTTCCGTCGGCGATTTTGACGACCAACCTCACAAATCAGTTGTCAGCTGTTGTCCGACGGCTGACACGAGAACAGGAATACGCAAGCTGTGGGGGACGGACCGGCGCAAGCGACCCGGACACGCAACAACACGAAGGACCTCAGGTTGGCGTGGGCCGGATCCGCGCTTTCCATGACCGCGTTCCGGACGCTCGGCGTCTCCTACCCGCTCATCGCCCTCGCGCTCACCGGCTCCCCCATGGCCGCCGGATGGGTGGGGTTCGCCTCGACCGTCCCCGGCCTCCTGCTGTACATCCCGGCCGGAGCCCTCATCGACCGCTTCAACCCGCGCCAGGTCATGCTGTGGACGGAGGCCGCCAGGGGGATCGCCGCGGCCGGCGTGTTCGTGGCCCTGCTCTGCGGGTCGGCCTCGCTGACCCAGCTGATGGTGGCCGCCGTCGCCGAGGGGGCGCTGTGGGTCCTGCACTCGCTGGCGGAGAACGCGCTGATCCCCTCGCTGGTCGGCCGCGACGGGCTCCGCCGCGCGCTCGCGCGAAGTGAGATGAGCTTCCACACCGCCGTGCTGGCGGGAAGGCCGCTGGGCGGATTCCTGCTGGGAATCGGGCAGGCGATACCGTCCGCCGTCAATACCGTGCTCTTCTTCCTCTCGTTCGGTTTCCTGCTGCGAATGGACGCGAGCGATGTCCGGCGGGACGCGCGCCCGCTGGTCAAAGTCGGCGACGGGCTGCGCGAGGTGGGCCGGCGGCCTTTCCTGCGCACCGCGATGGCGCTGACCGCCCTCACCAATCTGATGGTCAACGCGCTGACGATGGTCTTTCTCGCGAGCTCGGCGGAGCTGTCGCCGCTGGTCGTCGGGCTGGTGCTCGCGGGGGGCGGGCTGGGCGGGGTCCTGGGGTCCCTCGTCGTCCTGCGCGTCACGCCGCCGCCCTTCATGCTGTTCGCGCAGGTGTGGATCTGGGCGTTCGCGCTCTTCGTCGCCGCCTTCGGCGGGCATCCCGTCTTCTTCGCCCTGGCGACGCTGCTGACCGGGTGCAGCGGGGCCCTCAGCAACATCAGCATCAGGACGTTCGAGGCCCACGAGATCGGCCCGGACAAGATCGCGAGGGTGCTGAGCGTGTCCCGGCTCACCAGCCGCGTGGCGATATCGGTGGCGGCGCCACTCGGTGCCCTGCTCGTCACCTGCTTCGGCGGCGACGGGGCGACCGTGGTCCTCTTCGTCACCATGGTCGTGATCGCGATAGTCGTGACGGCCGTCCCCGCCCTGCGCGGCGGCCTGATGCCGGGCGGGGAGAGACGGGCCCACCCCTGAGACGCCCGGCCGGACGAGTCCCATCGGACGAGCCCGTTCAGACGACCCAGGTCAGGCGAGCCCGGTCAGGCGTTCCGCCTCCGCCGCCAGGTGGGCGGGGAGCGCGGGCGTCCTCGCCGCGACGGCCCGCCCGGCCAGCGCGGCCGCCGCCGCAGCGTCACCGGACAGCTCCTCGATCCTGGCGGCGTACAGCAGGACCGGGCCGTGGTCCGCCGCCTCGGCCAACACCGCCCCGATCTCGCGCTCCGCCTCGGGGAAGCGGCCCAGCGTGGCCAGCGCGAGCGCGTGGGCGGCCCGGGTGGACGGCCACTGCAGCGGCCGTACCCGGTCGAAATCCCTCAGCGCGGCCTCGGCCCGGCCGAGCCCGGCGAGGATCTCGCCCCGGGCGCGCAGCGCCTCGGTGAGGTTCCCCTCCCGGCCCAGGACGTCGTTGAGGACGTCGCGCGCCGCGTCGGGGTGGCCGTCGTACCAGAGCGCCCAGGCGAGCTCGGTCTGGATGTGCATGTCGTTGGGCACGCGGCGGATCGCCGAGTACAGCTCCCGCACCGCGGCCGAGGGGCGTGCCTGGGCCAGCCGCAGCCTGCCGATCCCGGCGAGCAGCCCGCCGACCGCCGAGGTCGCCCCCAGCGTCTCGAAGAGGACCGCGGCGGTGCGGTAGTGGGAGACGGCCTTCTCGAAGTCCTCCCGCCGGTGCGCGACGTTGCCGAGGAAGGACTCGATCTCCGCCCGCATCCTGGTGTTGTCGCCGCAGCGCTCCAGGGCCTCCTCGGCCTGCTTCGCGGCGAGCGCGAACTCCCCGTCGCGGAACGAGAGCTCGGCGGCCCGCAGGTAGTCGTCGGGGAAGGAGCGGCTCTCGGCAGGCACGACGAGGTGGTCGTTCTGGAGGATCGGCTGAATGAGGCGCTCGTGCGACAGCTCGCACCACCGCGTGCCCGCCTTGATGTCCTCGCGCAGGATGTGGCGGTCGACCAGTGCCCTGACCACCGCGTTCGGCATGCCCGCGGTGACGGTCTCCCCCTGGTAGACGACCTCGCGGGTGCCGAGCTCGGTGATGAAGCAGCGGCGCAGCCAGCTCCTGAGCTCGGCGACGTCCTCGCCGAGGTGGTCGCGGGCCACCTCGGCGATCATCCGTTCGGAGAAGGTGGTGAGCGAGCGGTCGGCGTTGGCGAACCTGCGGACGTGGTCGGAGGAGATGACCCGCACGTCCTCGGGCAGGGAACGCCACATGGCTGAGCACACCACCTGCAGCTGGACGGGCTCGACCACCTTGGCGTCGGCGACGACCTCCTCGCCGAGCGCCCGGCCGACCCGGATCATGCGCAGGTCGTCGACCAGGCCCCGCGCCGCGCCGGGGGCGAACGAGCGGCCGGTCCCCTCCAGCGGGCCCTCGGTCGCCCGGACCGCGGCGGCCGTGTCGAGGGCGGTCAGCGGGAAGCGGCTCCTGGCCATGCCCGCCAGCTTCGGCTCGTGGGGAAGGATCGCGGCGAGGTAGTCCTCCCGGATCGAGACGAGGAGGCGCAGGTTCGGGTCCTCGTCCAGCGCCTCGACGAGCTGGCCGATGAACCACTCGCGGTACGGCTGGCGGTGGGCGAAGTCCCCGAAGAGCTCCTCCGCCTGGTCGATCGCCGCCAGGGTGAGCACCGGGTCGCCGTACGGGTCCTGGCGCGGCGGGCGGCGGCTCAGGAACTCGCGGATCGTCAGCCCCGCCAGCCGGGTGGGCGTCTCCAGGGGGGCCCACGACGACAGCAGCGCGAACACGTGCGGGTTGTGCCGCGAGAGCGCGGCGGACGGGAAGGGCGAGCCGTGCGACACCCGGCCGATCGGCAGGACGTCGGTCCTGCCCGCGTCCAGCAGCGGGAGCACCCCGGCCTGGATCAGCGAGGTCTTGCCCACGCCGGACGGCCCGTACAGCACGGTGAGGCGCCCGGCCTGCCACAGGTCGGAGACCTCGCAGGCCTCCCTGTCGCGGCCGAAGAACCTGGAGCCGTCCTCGCGGCGGAAGGCCCGCAGGCCGACGTACGGCTGGCCGGCCGCGTCGGGCCGGTCGTGGCCGGGGGGCACCTCGGGGGTCACGTCGGGGGTCACGGCACCGGTCCCATCCGCCGGCGCAGCTCACGGCAGAACTCCTCCGCCGTCCCCCAGAAGATGGAGATCCGCCAGTCTTCGTAGTATCTGGCCAGCTGGCGCTGGACTTCCAGCACGTCCGCCTTCGTGCTGGCGAGCGAGGGGGCGAGCTGGACGCTCACGTGCCTGCGGCGGTTGATCCCGGGAACGGCCTTCAGCAACCCGTGGAAGAGCACGCGGAACGTCCAGTCCTGCAGGCTGTAGCCGATGAACAGCAGGGGTCTCCTGGTCAGCGCCGCGAGGATGGAGGTGGGCAGCATTCGCTGGCCGCCCGCGACGCCGTCGACCGCGAGGTTGGTGAGGAACTCCAGGTAGTCGTCCTCGGCCAGCACGATCGACGCCGGATCCTGCAGGCTGCCGTGCAGGTGGTAGATGAGCGGGGCCTCCGGCCCGGGGTTCCAGCCCGCCTCGCTGCTGAACAGGTCCTCGGCGTAGGCGAGCCCCTTGTTCCACGGGCAGATGGCCACGTTCGGCCTTTTCCCCACCGCTTCGAGCGAGCGCAGGATGAAGTCGTCGTAGTTCGTCGTCAGGTAAACCGGGAGCGGGAAGCTCGCGAGCAGGCCGTGCGGTTCGAGGGGGTCGAGGAAGTCGGGCGCGCCCCCGGCGTCGAGCTCGTCGCAGATCCGCCTCTTCACATACACCGAGTCGCCGTATCTCATCACCGCGAACTGCGTCACCCGGGGAAGGTCGTGGTCGTCGTCGAAGGGATAGTCCCAGCGGCGCGCCATGTCACGGCTCAGCGCCGTCCCCGTCGGCAGGGTGCTCGCGCACGCCCCCGACCCCAGGAAGGGCGTGCAGTCCCCGCTGTTCAACTGGTCGAGCAGGCGCTCCCACTCGGCCTCCCCCATATCGTGCACGCGGGGCACCACCTCACAGGCCGAAGGCCCGTCCGGAAAGCGGACCCGATGCCGAACGACTCTATTGCCGCGGTCAACCCCCGGTGGGCCGGATCCGAGCGCCTGACTCACCGATCGCCGGGAAACGGGCGAATGCTTCACGGTTATCTTTCTGTCGCAGTCTGCCCGGAACCACAAGGCGATCGCTCATATCGAGCTGTCGAAACCCGCGCTCGGCTCAAGGTCGGCGCCGTGCTCGAAAAGCTCTTTCAGCACCCTTCTGAGGGAGGCGCTGCCAACCTTCTCCAGGTCCCTGAACGACAGATCGGCGATGTCGACGGAGACCGCCGACGCCGCACCGTCATAATGCATTTGCGCTCCCTACTCGGCGAACCCGCCATCGGCCTGTTTTCGGTCATCCCAAACACGGTTCGGCGACGTTCCGCCGTACCAGTGGAATTCAAGATGCGCCCGCCATTTATTTGATTCTGTTATGCCCGGCTTCTCGAATCAAGCTCTAGGATGGCGGCAGAATCCTTCGGATTGGACAGGGTGGAGGCCATAGGTGGTGGAGCTTTCACACGCCGCGCACACCGTTCCCGAACGGCAGCCCGAGATCTGGGAGAAGGTCCCGCCCCGCAACAGAAACTTCACCGGGCGCGACGACCTCCTCCTCAAGCTCCGCCAGGGCATCAGCACCGTCACCGCCGTGGTCCCCCAGCCCCAGGCCCTGCAGGGGTGGGGCGGCGTCGGCAAGACCCACCTCGCCATCGAGTACGCCCACCGCTACCGCTCGCACTACGACCTCGTCTGGTGGATCCCCGCCGACCAGCGCGTGCTGGTGCCCTCCGCCCTGGCCGCGATGGCCCCCCACCTGGGCCTGCCGCCGGTGTCGGCCACCGGCGTCGAGGAGGCCGCCGACGCCGTGCGCAGGACCCTGCAGAGCGGCGACCCCTACCGCCGCTGGCTGCTGATCTTCGACAACGCCGAGGAGCCGGGGCAGGTCGAGGAGTTCATCCCGCGCGGGCCCGGCCACGTCCTGATCACCTCGCGCAACCCCAAGTGGGAGGACCACTTCGAGACCCTCCAGGTCGACGTCTTCACCCGCGAGGAGAGCGTGGCGTTCCTGAAGAAGCGCCTGCGCAGGGAGGTCCCCGACGAGGACGCCTCGCGGCTGGCCGAGCAGCTCGGCGACCTGCCGCTCGCCCTGGAGCAGGCCGGCGCGCTGCAGTACGAGACCGGCATGTCGGTCGACGAATACCTGGAGCAGCTGGAGGAGCAGGCGAGCCGACTGCTGGGCGCGAACCGGGCGCCGGGATACCCGCTGTCGATGACCGCGGCGTGGAAGGTGTCGGTGTCGCTCCTGGAGGACCGCCTCCCGGAGGCGATCACGGTCCTGCGGTGCTGCGCCTTCTTCGGGCCGGAGCCGATCCCGCGCGACGTGTTCCGCAAGGGCAACAAGGCCGTCGTCCCCCGGCTGAGCGCGATCCTGTCCGACCCCATCCTGCTCGCCACGGCGCTGAGCGAGCTCAGGCGGTTCGCCCTGGCCAGGATCGAGCCGGCGACCCGCACCATCCAGGTCCACCGCCTGGTCCAGGCGCTCCTGCGCGACGACCTGCCGGAGAAGGACCAGCGGGAGATCCGCCACGAGGTCCACGTGCTGCTCGCCGGCAGCGCCCCGCACGACCCCGACGACACCGACAGGTGGCGCGGCTTCGAGGAGCTGGTCGCCCACGTCGCCCCCTCCGGCCTGGAGGAGTGCACCGACCCGCGGGCCAGGTCGTTCGCGATGCGCATGGTCCGATACCTCTACCGGTCGGGCAACTACCAGTCGGCCCACTCGTTCATCACGAGCTTCATCGGGAGATGGACCGAGATCAGCGGCCCCGACCACCCGGACGTGCTCGTCGCGCACCGCCACCTCGGCAACATCCTGCGAGGTCTCGGGCAGTACGCCACGGCGTACGAGGTCGACCACGACACCCTCGACAAGATGAAGGAGATCCTCGGCCCCGAGCACGCCGAGACCCTCTCGACGATCAACGGCTACGCGGCCTCGCTGCGCGCCCGGGGCGACTTCCTCGCCGCGCGCACCCTGGACCAGGAGTCGCGGGCCACCTACCTGACCGGCCCGGACCCGACCTCGGCCCCCGCCCTGCGGGTGGCGTACAACCTGGCCCTCGACTACGCGCTGACCAGCGACTACGCGGAGGCGCGCAGGCTGCACCAGGAGACCTACCTCGCGCAGAGCGACGCGGTCGACGGGATCAGCAAGGGCACCCTGCTGCTGTCGTGGAACAGCCTGGCCAGGGCCGTGCGGCTCTGCGGCGACTACACCGAGGCCTGTGACCTGGGCGAGGAGGCCTACGCCTACGGCGTCCAGGAGCTGACCCTAGACCACCACTACACCCTGCTCGCCGCCAAGGACCTCTCCATCGCGAAGCGGCGGGCCGGGGAGCTCGCCGAGGCCCTGGAGCTCGCGCACGACACGCACACCCGCTTCCAGCGGCTGTTCGGGGACGGGCACCCCGACACCATGGCGGCCGCGATCAACCTCTCCAACGCCCTGCGCACGACCGGGAACCTCGACGAGGCGTTCGCGATCGCGGAGCGGACCGTCGCCCGCTACCCGGCGGTGTACGGCCTCGACCACCCCTACACCAACGCCTGCGTCGGCAACCTCGCGATCCTGCACCGCCTGCGCGGAGACGCCGCGACGGCCCGTGCCCTGAACGAGAAGGTCAGGGCGGGCCTGGTCACGAAGGTCAGCCGCGACCACCACTACTCGCTGAGCTGCGCCGTCAGCCTGCAGAGCGACCTCGCGGCCCTGGGAGAGAGCGACGAGGCCCGCCGGATCGGCGAGGACACCCTCGGGAGGATGCGTAGCCTCCTCGGCGAGAACCACTTCCTCAGCCTGGCCTGCGCCGCCAACCTCGCCCTCGACCTGCGGGCGGCGGGCGCGGAGAAGGAGGCCGAGATCCTGTACGCCGACACGATGCGGCGCTACGAACGGCCGCTGGAGATCGGCCATCCCGACGCCCGCTGCGCCGTCGAGGGCCGTCGCATCGACTGCGACTTCGACCCCCCGCCGATCTGACCGCCCCCCGGGGGTTCCCGCACCTCTCATGGCGCCGGTCGGCCTCACGACGTGCCCGCCCGGGAGTCCCCGCGCCTCATGAGGCACCGGCCGGCCTCGCGGCGTGCCGGCGGGAGTCCCACGCCTTCAGCCGGCGAGGCGCCGCGTGCCCGCGCCTCCCCCCCGCTCAGGAGTTCCTGCGCCGCCAGCTCGTGAGGTGCTGGCCGGCCTCGCGGCGTGCCTGCGCCGCCACCGCGAGGTCCACCGGCTCGTCCAGCCAGCGTTCCAGCGTGCCCCTCATCGCCTTCACGAACTCCTCGCCGCGCTCGTTCAGCCCCCCGCTGGACATGAGCGTGCCGGTGACGAGGTACGCCGCCTCCCGCCAGCGCGCGAACTCGACCTGACCGCGAAAGGCGCGGGCCCCCTGCTCCAGGCCGTGCTGGCGCCTCCAGAACCCCGCCACCCCGAGGTACGCGTACGCCCCCTGCAGCAGCCCGTTGACGGGGCGGGGGTCGCTCCGCCACGGCGCATAGTGCCGCCGCCCGTCCTCGGGCCGGGTCAGGTCGACCATGTCGGTGAGCGCCGTCAGCTTCGCGTGCTGGATCTCGTGGGCGAACGTCGCGGCCATCCCCAGGCCGTGCTGCGGCTCCGACAGGGCGACGGTCCCGAACGTCTCGCGGGAGGTGGCGCTGTTCTGCCCGAAGGCCGGCGCGTGGATGGGGGTGAGCACCGAGATGCCGGAGGTCAGCTCCGCGGCGACGGTCCAGTGCCGGGCGGTCAGGACGCGCCACGCGTCATGCAGGCACGACGCCCAGTGGCCCACCTGGGAGTCGCTCAGCCTCGGCTCGGTGACATGCCCGGCGGGCCACCGGTAGGGGTCCGCGTCGTCGACGACGAGGCTGAGGCCGGGCCCCACCGGCAGCCGGCGCAGGACCCGCCAGCCGGTCCCGTCGCGAAGCGGGTCGACGCGGACCGTCGAGCGGCCGAGGTCGAGCTCGGCCCCGTCCCCGTCCGCGTCCGGCCGCACGGTGACGTCGAGCACCCCGCGGACCCCGGCCGGCACGGTGAGGCTGCCGAGGGCCGGCAGGACGACGGTGTCCTCCTCGACGGCGAGACGGACCCGGCAGGCGATCCGGGCCCTGACCGCGATCGCGACGACGAGGGCGGCCAGCCTGCCGGGATCGTCCTTCGCCCCCGTGCCGGCCCTGAGCGAGAGGTACGTCCGCAGCGCCCACGCGCCCACGGCCGGGTGGCACAGCTCCGATTCGACCCGCTCCCTCTCGTGGGCCTCCATCTCGGCCAGGAGGTCGTAGGCGCGCGCCGAGAGGGCGGCGTGGGGGTGGCCGGCCTCCTCCGCCTCCAGGACGAGCGCGCGGACGAGGAGCCTGTTCTTGAGACCCTGCATCGCGCGCAGCTCGGCCATCGCCCCGGCCCCGCCCCCGCCCTTCGCGAGCGCGGAGAACGTCTCGTCGGACACCGGACGCGAGGTGAGCCTCATCCGCTTCCCTTCAGCCGGGCGACGTCGCGTACGAGCCGCGCGCGAATGTGGTCGATGAGCCGGTAGAGGTCGGGGCAGTAGACGGAGGGACCGAGGAATCCGCGCGCCTCGCTGTAGCGGTGCGGGTAGAGGCCGCCGCCGCAGACGGAACGGATGTCGCAGGCCTGGCACCCCGGCGCCAGCGCGAGCTCGCCGATCTGCCGGGCCACGATGGACGGGTGCCCGAGCACGGTGTCGAAGGAGTCGCGCAGGACGTGCAGCAGGGTCGCGGGGGCGCCGTGGTAGCTGGACTTGAGGATGTCCGACTGCTCGATGCTGCCGTCCGTCTCGACGACGACCATCCGCGCCGGGGAGAGCCCGATGGCCTCGGTACGGGAGGCGCGGCCGGTGAGCAGGCGGACGATCTCGTTGAAGAACCTGATCTCGGTCTCCTCGACCGCGGCCCCGTACCAGCGCTCGAAGATCGGCAGCATCCAGTCGGCGTACGGCGTGGCGTCCGAGCCGGGGTCGCGGAAGGGCGGCGGGGTGAGCCAGTTGCCGTGCGGCAGCAGGAAGTCGACCGCCGGCGGGTCGAACTCCAGGAGCGCCTCGTAGGTGGCCAGCGGGTCGTTGCGGACGTCGATCGTGCACAGGAGGCCGCTGAAGAGGTGGTGGAAGGGCCCGGCCGTCAGCCTCCGCAGCGAGGCGGCGACCCTGGCGTGGCTCCCCTGCCCTCCGGCGAAGAGCCTGTGCCGGTCGTGGGCCGCCTCGTAGCCGTCCAGGCTCACCCCGACCCGGATCTCCAGGCTGTCGAAGAGGCGCAGGTAGGCCTCGTCCAGGCGCAGCCCGTTGGTCTGCACGCCGACGTGGACGCGGGTCCCAACGTCGGCGGCCGCCCCCCTGATCGTGCGCACGGCGTGGGAGATGAGTTCCGGCCCGGCCAGGAGCGGTTCCCCGCCGTGGAGGATGACCTCCACCTCCGCCAGCTCGTGGGCGAGGGCGTGCTCCGCGATGCGCCGTGCCGTCCGCTGGACGATCGCCTCGGACATGCGCCGCGGCTGGGCCTTCCAGGACTGGTCCGCCATCTCGTAGATGTAGCAGTGGCGGCAGGCGAGGTCACATCTGCTGTGGATCTTCAGGATGAACTGCCGGAAGGCGAAAGGTCTCCATCCTGAAGCCAGCAGTGCGGCCACATCGAGTGTGGCCGGAAACACGTTTTCGGCCGGCAGAATTTTTAGTTCCGACTTCTCTGACAAATGCGGCACGCCTCTCTTGCGCCATTCCCATCTCGCACCACTTTGTGCCGTTAGTCAAGATTAAAACTCGTAAAGCTTGCTTCAGTCGCGCGTCACAGTCGTACAGTGCGACGCGTTCTTCCACTGCGAAGGGGATCACCCTCCATCTACCCTGTAGCAGGCTTTCGGGTATCCCACATAACACCGCGCCAAGGTGGAGGCTGATCAACGGTGCGCGATTGGCCGCCGACCCCGGACTCCGGCGGGCTCGCCGTCACCGGCCGCCGACCCGCCCCTTTTCTCCGGTTCGTCGCGGAGGCCTCCGGCGGGCACGATCTCGCATGCGAATATCGCTATATCACCGAAATGGCGGACTCCGCCCGGCGGGGCCGTCCGGAGCGCGTGCCATGGAAGACCCGCCACGGCCGCGAGAGCCGCCGGACGCGTCCACGGCCCCGGCGGCGTCGAGATCCCGCCGCACGGCGGAGGACCACCCGACCGAAGGGGGCGCGATGAAAGCGATCGATCTGCGCGAGCACCGGATTCCGGTGAAGGTGTTCTCGGAACTGGCCCGCGGCGGCGGGGGCGCCCCCGCGGTCGGCCGCCTCTCCGCCGCCCAGTACAGCAAGCACGTGCTTCTCGTACGCGGGGTGATGGAGACGGCCCGCGCGTCCGGCCACGCGGAGGCGGCCGCCGCGCGCCGCGCCTACGACCTGCTCGCCACCGTCCAGCGCCGCCACCCCGGCGCCGTCGACACCGTGCTGCGGCACTCGTCGGTGGGCGCCTGGGCGCGCCGGACGATCAGGATGCTCCACGCGGGCGACACCCGCGCGGCGCCGGGACAGCTCTCGGCGCTCGCCGCCGCGGCGGCGATCCACTCCCGTACGGCCTGCGACGTCGACGTGCCCGCGGTGGAGGGGGTGGTCACGCTGCCGTCGCTGGGGCAGGCGGTCCTGTCACCGGCCGTCTCCTGGGCCACGGTCGAGTGCGCCGCCGAGGGCGCCGAGGTCACCGCGGACCGGACGGTCGTCCGGGTCCCCGGCGACCCGCGCCTGGACGCGCCGGGGTGGCGGGGCCTGCGCTCGCTGTCCGCCGAGGCGGGCGGCATCCCGCTCCGCCTGGTCGTCGACGACCTCGACCCCTACCGGATGCCGGAGACGGCCAACATCGGCGGCCGGCTCGGCGGGGCCGAGATCGAGCGCTGGCAATCGACGCTGCGCGCGGCCTGGGACCTGCTGGTGCGCCACCACCGGACCGTGGCCGAGGAGGTGTCCACGGCGATCACGGTCCTCACCCCGCTGGTCGCGCCGCCCAGGGGCCTGGCGAGCTCGTCGTCACGGGAGACCTTCGGCTGCGTGGCCCTGTCGGCCCCGCCGGACGCGTCCTCGCTCGCGGTCACGCTGACGCACGAGACACAGCACGCGAAGCTCTCGGCCCTGCTCGACCTCGTCCCCCTCACCCTCCCCGACGACGGGGCCCGCCACTACGCGCCCTGGCGCGACGACCCCCGCCCCGTGCCGGGGCTGCTCCAGGGGGCGTACGCCTTCCTGGGCGTGACGGGCTTCTGGCGGCGCCAGCGCGCCCTGGAGTCGGGGGAGACCGCCCTGCGCGCGAGCGCGGAGTTCTTCCGGTGGCGCGAGGCCTCGCGCCTCGTCACCGGCACCCTCCTCGGCAGCGGGCGGCTCACCCCCGCCGGTGAGAGTTTCGCGGCCGGGATGGCGCGGCGCCTCGACGACTGGGCGCTGGAGAGCGTGCCCGCCCGCGCGCGGGCCCTGGGCCGCGAGCGCGCGGACGAGCACCGCGCGCGCTGGCTGGAACGCAACGGCTAGCGCCCGGAGCGCGGCCTCCGATCCAGCGGGTGCCACGAGCCGTCCGATCCAGGAGACGGTCCGGCGGGGCGCGGAGCACGACGGCCGACGCCCGGGGCACGGGCGGCGCGGGCGTCTCAGACGGTCCGGCGGGACACGACGCGCGACGGGCGGCGCCCGGGGCGCGGCGTTCGCGCGGTCACAGGGCGGGCGGGTCGAAGTCGAAGTCGAGCCGCTCGCTCCTCAGCGCGACCTTCGTGTCGGGATGGTCGTCGCCGAGCACCCGCCGGTAGCGCTCGAAGGTGTCGGCCTCCAGCAGCCCCGCCTCCTCCCCGGCGCCCTCCGCGCGCAGGTCGATGACCAGGTTGTTCGCGCCGGCCAGGGTGAGGGGGTGGTCCACCCCCAGGAGTTCCCGCAGCTGGCCGAGGGTCTCCTGACCCAGCTCCCTGGCCCGCAGGACGTCTCCCCTGGCGGCGAGGTCGCTGGCGAGGTTGATCGCGCAGGTGAGCGAGTAGTGGTGCTCGCGGCCGAGCGTGCGGTCGAAACCCTCCAGGGATTTCCGGTCGTACCGGTTGGCGTCCTCGATCTCCCCGTTGACCCGCAGGAGCAGCGCCAGGTTCATGTCGCAGCCGAACGTGAAGGGGTGCTCGTCGCCGTACCTGCGCGGGTAGCGGGCCGCGGTGTCGCGGAGCAGCTCCAGCGCCTCGGCGATCTCCCCCCTGGTGCGCTGGGCGTTGGCCAGGCACAGGGCCGCGGCGAGCGTGTCGTGGTGGTCGCGGCCGAAGATGCGGTCCTGGCGCTCGTACGTCCGCTGGGCGATCTCGAACGCCTCGTCGACGAGCCCCGCCCTGCGCTTGGCGATGGACAGGTCCTTGGCCACCCGCAGCGTCCACGGATGGTCGGGCCCCAGCTCCTGCACCCCGAACTCGTAGGCGTCCTCGCCGAGGTCGCAGGCCTCGGAGTAGTCGCCCCTGAGCCTGACGATGCGGGCCAGGCCGTTTCGTGAGGCCAGCATGACCAGCGAACTCGACCTGGAGACCGAGGAGTGCTGCTTCGTGTAGAGCACCTTCTGCAGCTCGAACGCCTGCCGGTAGTCGCCGAGCAGCATGTAGTCGACGGAGAGGTTGTTCATCGCGCGCAGCGTCCGGCGGTGGTCGGGGCCGAACGCCTCCTCGTGCCGGCGCAGCGACTCCCTGTCGTGCTCCAGCGCGGCCGCGAAGTCTCCGCGCATCCTCATGTCAGCGCCGTGGCTGTTGACGAGCAGGAGGGTCTCCTCGTGGTCGTGCCCGAGGACCGCCCGCATCCGGGCCAGGGTGTCGCGGTTGAGCTCGAAGGAGGCCCGGTAGTCGCCGAACTCCCGCAGGACGATGCCGAGGTGCCGCTGCGCGGAGAGCACGTCCCGGTCGTCGGGGCCGCTGTCCTCCCGCCACCTCCGGATGAAGCTCCCCACGAGGTCGACGGCCGACTGGTAGTTGCCCGACGAGTAGAGGTAGCGGACGACGTCGAGGGCGAACCGGCGGATGCGGGGATCCCGGCTCTCCTCCACCAGGGAGGGCCGCACGTGACTGAGCAGCTCGCCGTACCGTGGCCAGGAGCCGTTGTCGTCGGGCAGACCGGGCGTCGCCGCCGCCAGCAGGAGATGGACCTCCCTGCGGAAGGACAGGTGGTCCTCCTCGCTCAGCTCGTCACGCAGGAGCGCCTGGACCAGCCGGTGCACCTGGATGGTCCGGTTCTCGGAGTCGATCCGCACGAGGGCGTAGCGCCCCAGCTCCCTGATGGCCTTGCTCAGCAGGATCGGGTCGGCGAGGAGCGGGCCGAGACGCGACTCCGGCACGAACTCCGCGGGAAGGATCCCGAAGACGTCGCGGGGGATCGGGTCGGGGCCGAAGAAGGCGCAGCAGCGCAGGAGCTTCACGGCCTCGGGCAGCTTCGACTTGAGCTGGGACACCGACAGCGACCACGCCGCGGTCATGGACAGCGGGTAGTCGGACGCCTTGTTGGCGTCGAGCAGCTGGACGGTCTGCTCCTCCAGCAGGTGGAGGTACTGGCCGACGGACATCCCCGTCTCGGTCTGCAGGGCTCCCGCCTGCTCCAGGGCGAGCGGCAGGTCGCCGAGCTGCTCGGCCAGCCGGTTCCTGTCGTCGGGGGTGGTCGACCTCGGCACGCGCTTGCTGAGGAACGCGATGCTCTCCGCCCGGGTGAAGACGTCGACGGGCAGGGTGTCGACCACGCTCTGCCAGGCGTGGTTGCGCGAGGTGATCAGGACGTGTCCCGGGCCTCGCGGGACGATCTCGTTGATGTCCTCGGGCTGCTCGGCGTTGTCGAAGACGAGCAGCCACCGGGAGTACGGCTCGCCGCGGCGCAGGGCGTCGAGCACGGCCCTGGAGGCCTCCTCCACCCCCATCGTGGCCGAGGAGGCCACGCCCAGGTGCGGGGCGAGCGCGGCCAGCGACGAGCGCACCAGGATGGGCTGGTCGGCGGGGATCCACCAGACCAGGTCGTACTCGTGCCGGAAGCGGTGGGCGTACTCGATCGCGACGTGGGTCTTGCCGACGCCGCCGAAACCGTGGAGGGCGTGCGGCACCACTGCGGTGACCTCGGAGGTGACCCCGGTGTGCAGCTTGTCGAGGAGATCTTCGCGCCCGGTGAAATTCTTGTTCTGCTGCGGGACCTTGCCCCAGATCCGGGGCTGGCGTCCCGGTGGCCGGGGAATTCCCGAAGGCCCTGAAATGGACACGCGACCGCCTCCACTCGCCCGATTGTCGTCCAGCCTAGACTCCCGGCCGGAGCGGATGCATGGACGGGAAAGTCAGACTCTCATGGCGGCATACCAAACGAAGGATAAGACGTGAATCATTTTCTATCTTTGTGATGCCAAGATAACCGGATACGCTGGGTTAGAAGTGCTCGGTGAAGGTGGAAAGATGATGGTGTAAGTGGTGCGCGCGGCGCGAGTGGCTCGCGTGAACCGGGCCACGGGCAGGGGAGTCCGCATGGGCGAGGAAGTCGTCGCAGACGAGGTCGATTCCATCGGGAGCAATCTCATCGACGTTACCGGGCTGAGTTTGAGCGACCTTGATCACATAGATAGTCCCCACCTTAAACGCGCATTAAGGCGGATACTCGAGGACGATAGTGCCGGACCGGCCGCCGGATTCACATCGGCCATATGAAAGATCTTGACTTTCGCGCAGTCATGACGGGAAATAGAGTCCTATAAGGGACTGTTTCCTGATGACCAGGGTGGCCCATGGACGATGTCGACTGGGAACGTCTGATCGACCAGCTCGGCAGGGGCGACTGCGCCCCTTTCCTCGGAGCGGGAGCCTGTGCCGGCACCCTTCCCACCGGCACCGTCCTCAGCAACCGGTACGCCCTCCGCTACGGCTACCCGTTCGCCGACGCCGGCGACCTGGCCCGCGTGATGCAGTACGGCGAGGCCGTGGTGCGCGACCCGGTCGACCTCAAGGAGACGGTCTGCGGCCACCTGCGCTCGCACGGGCGGCCTCCGGCGGGCGATCCCGGGGAGCCGCACCGGCTGCTCGCCGGTTTCCCGGTGACGACCTTCCTCACGACGAACTACGACGACTTCCTGGCCGGGGCGTTGCGGGCGGAGGGCAAGGAGCCCCACGTGGCCGTCTCCCCCTGGTGGGACACCGACCCGGCCGCGGCCCCCGTCCTGCCGGAGCCGACGGTGCGGCGGCCCGTCGTCTACCACCTGCACGGCAGCTGGGCGGAGCCCGCGTCGCTGGTGCTCACCGAGGCCGACTACCTGACGTACCTCGTCAACATGGTGGACGCCGTCGCGACCGACGGGCGGCATCCGCTGCCGACCCCGATCCTGCGGGCGATGACCACCCGGCCGCTGCTGTTCGTGGGCTACAGCCTGCAGGACTGGACGTTCCGGGTGCTGTTCCACGGCCTGGTGCGCAACACGCCCCGCAGCAACAAGCGGCGGCACGTGAGCGTGCAGCTCATGCCCGAGGTCAACGGGGCGGCGGGCGACGCCCGGGGCGCCGAGGAGAAGGCCAGGCGCTACATCACCCACTATCTCGACCGCTGGAACATCTCGATCTTCCTGGGGACCGCCTCGGAGTTCTGCGCGGAGCTCCGGCGGAGAATGGGACGGACGTCATGACGACCGCGACCCGCGACGGCGACGGGACCATCCGGCCGTACGTGGGACTGCGCCCCTACGACCGGAGCGAGCACGCGCTGTTCTTCGGGCGGGAGCGCGAGGCCCGCGACATCGCCACCATCTGGCAGGCCACGGGCCTCACCGTGCTGTTCGGGGCGTCGGGGGTGGGCAAGACGTCCCTGCTGCACGCGGGCGTCCTGCCGCGCGTCGAGCCCGAGCGCGCCGACGTCCTGCCCATCGCCCGCGTGTCGCCCCGGGGCATCACCTCGCTGCGCCCGAGGGTGACCGGCAACCCCTACGTGCTGGCGCTGCTGTCGGCCTGGGCGCCCGAGCGGCCGCTGCCCGCGCTCGCCGGGATGACGGTCTCGGACTTCCTCGCCGAACGCCCGGAACGCCTCGACCGGTACGGCGACCCCGTGCCTGTCCTGGTCGCCGTCGACCAGGCGGAGGAGCTGTTCGGCGGCCCGCTCGACCGGGAGGAGGAACGCCACGGGCTCCTGCGCCAGCTGGCGAGGGCGGTGGAGGACCACGACGGCCTCCACCTGCTGCTGTCGCTGCGCGAGGAGTACCTGGCCTCCGTGCTGCCGCACGAGCGCCCGCTGGGCCGGGGCTCGCGGGCCCGGTTCCAGCTGCCGCCGCTCAGCCGCGCCGCGGCGCTCGACGCCACCACGAGGCCGCTCGGGGGCACCGGCCGGTCCTTCGCCCCCGGTGCCGCCGAACGGCTCGTCGACGACCTGCGCACCGTCCCGATCTCCAACGACGAGGGACAGACCACCACGCTGACCCTGAACACGGTGGAGCCGGTCCAGCTGCAGGTCGTCTGCTCCGCGCTGTGGGAGTCGCTGCCCCCCGGCCTCCGGGAGATCAGCGTGGAGCACGTGAACCTGCACGTGAACGTCGACCGCTTCCTCACCGGCTTCTGCGACCGGATGCTCGCGCGCGTCTCGGCCGAGTCCGGTGTCACGTCGAGCGAGATCCGCTCCTGGCTGCGCAGGACCTTCGTCACCGAGCACGGGACGCGCAACACCGTCTACGAGGGCCTGCACGAGACGGCCGGCATGCCGAACGCCGTCGCCAAGGCGCTGGAGGACTCCCACATCCTGCGGGGCGAGCACCGGCTCGGGATCCGCTGGTACGAGCTGCAGCACGACCGCCTCATCGGCTCGGTGCGCCAGGCGCGGCACCCGGCGGCCTACCTCGGCGACGCGCGGCTCGCCCTGGCCGGGCACAACTGGGAGACGGCCCGCGGGCTCGCGGAGGAGGCCGTCCGCGCCTCGGGGAGCGGCGAGACCTGGGTGAGCGCCGAGGCCCTGCTGATCCTGGGAGAGGTGGCGGCGGCGGGGGGCGAGGCGGAGACCGCGCTGGGCCGCTTCGAGGAGGCGGCGGGCATGTTCGCGACGCTCCAGCGGTTCAACGGGGTGGCCTCCGCGCTGACCGGCGAGGGACGGCTCTGGCTGTCGCAGGGACACTACGACAGGGCGGTCGACCGGCTGCGCGCCGCGCTCTCCTGGGTTCCCAACGACCTGCCCGCGCACCTGGCGCTCGGGCAGGCCCTGTGGCACCTGGGGCAGCCGCGCGCCGCCCTCGCCCTGCTCAACGGGGCCGTGGCGCTCGCGGACGAGCCTCCCGCCGAGGCGCTCGCGCTGCGCGGCGAGATCCTGGCCGACCTCGGGAAGGCCGCGGAGGCCCTGCGCGACCTGGATCTCGTACGCAGGCACCAGCGGCCGGGCACGATCGCCGCCAGGGCGCTGGCCCTCGCCCTGGAGCGGCGGTTCGACGCCGCCCGCCAGGAGATCCTCGACGCGCTCGCCGAGGAGTCCGACAGCGGTCCCGTCCTGGTGCGGGCCGCGCGCGTCCACGCCCTGCTGGGAGGGGCCGCGGCGTCGGAGGGGCTCGCCTCGCGGGCGCTCGGCGCGGTCACTCCTGGGCTTCCGCCGCATCTGCGGAAGCAGGCGGAGGAGCTCCTGCGGAGGACGGCGTGACCTCGTCGCGCCTCGCCGCCTCCCACATGTGGTCGAACTGGTTCAGCCAGTAGGCGAACCAGCGCTCGTCGCGCCCCCGGGTCAGCTCCAGGTGCATGCGCGAGGAGGTCGACGCGTTGTGGAAACCGTGGATCTCCACGATGACCCGGCCCCTGGGGGTCTCCGGGTCGACGAGCACGAGACTGAATCCCGGGTTGTAGGAAAGCAGGCGGTATTCGAACTCGCCCGCCGTTCTCCATTCGCTCATCAGCCGGAGGCGTTCCATCGTGCTGTCCAGCGCGGCGGGGAGCCGCTGGACGGGAAACTCGATCGAATCGTCCAGCTGCCTCGCGGTCAGCCGCACCGCCGCCTTCTCCAGGGGGTCGAGAACGACGATCCTGACGTTTCCCCTCTCCCGGGCGAGCACGGTGTTGCGCATGAGCTCGCAGGTCTGCGCCGACAGCAGGTTGACCGCGGACGGCGCGAACACGCGCACGTCGCGCGCCTGCGCGAGCAGCGACGACAGCGGCACCACGTCGTACACGGAACGGTCGTGCAGCAGGCCCGCGTGCGGCTCGGCGAGCTCCTCGGGCAGGGTGAGCCGGTAGAGGAGCAGCCCGAGCCCGGAGAACAGGACGGCCCATCTGAGGTTCTCGTCCAGCGTGTCGCTGAAAATCGAGAGAAACGCGAAGGCGAATACGACGACCGTGAGGGCGTACGCGTCGATATGCTGCCGGGCCTTGAGATCCGTGCCGATTCTCCGTAGCCAACGCACACCGACCCCCAGCTCTTCGGGCGCTGTCGAGAACAGCTATGCCCATTGTCCGGGGTGGAATCTCGTAATGCTCGATCTCGTGAATTCCGGTCGGCCGGGCCCTCCCTTTCGGAAAGGCCCGGCATCCGTGCTCCCGGCCTCCGGCCTGCCCGCTCGGCCCGGCTTGACCTGTGCCCGCCCTGCCCGCCCTGCCCGTTCGGACCGCTCGGACCGCTCGGACCGCTCGGACCGCTCGGACCGGTGGTCTGCTAGACGGCGGCCGGCTGGCGGCGGCGCTGCCAGAGGGTGTCGACGGCGAGGGCCCCGCCGCCGCTGAAGGCGACGGCCAGGGTGCCCGCGGCGAGCGCGAGGACGAACTCGTAACCGCCCTCCCCCGCCGAGAAGCCGTTGGCGAGGTGGACGAAGAAGATGGCGCCGAGCATGTCGAGCACGAGCAGGAGGCCGAACACGGGCAGGGCCGCGCCCAGGATGAGGGCGATGCCGCCGACGACCTCCAGGACGGCGACCGCCGGTGCGGCGACGGCCGCGAGCGGGATACCCGAGGACTCGAAGAACGCGGTGGTCTGGGCCAGTCCCATCGTCAGGAACTTCTGCGCGCCGTGGACCAGGAAGATCACGCCGAGGGCGATCCTCGCCAGCAACAGGGCGTAGGGCCGTACCTGGTCAAGCATGATGACTCCTCTTGTCATTCGAATTTGTACCAAAACCATAGCGGTTAGTTCAAATTTGAACAAGCCGTACAATGTTCCGGTGAGCGACACGAAATGGCTCAATGAGAGCGAGATGGCCGCGTGGGTGGCCTATGTGGCCGCGACGCACCTTCTGGAGCGCCGTGTCGAAGACCAGCTGAAAACCGACTCGGGCCTGACCCACGCCCAGTACGAGATCCTGGCGAAGCTCTCCCAGGAGCCCGGCGGGCAGATGCGGATGACCGAGCTGGCCAACCGGCTGATCGTGTCGAAGAGCGGCCTCACCTACCAGATCGGGCAGCTGGAGCGGAGGGGGCTCGTCACGCGGGCGGCGTGCCCGTCGGACGAACGGGGCGTGCTGGCCGTGCTCACCGAGGAGGGCGTGCGCTGCCTGGAGCGGACCGCGCCGGGACACGTGGCCGTCGTGCGCGCCTTCCTGATCGACCGGCTCACCCCCGAGGAGGTCGAGACGATGCGGCAGATCATGACGAAGGCCACCGCGGCCATGGAGGCGGCGCCGGCGGGCCCGCTGCGGGCCCGCCCGCCGGGCAAAAGCCCAGGGTAACGCGCGGGAAGTGCCCGCAGGACCGGTTCTCCCCTTCCGCCACGCGGTCGCGGGGAAGACGGAAGAATCCGGTACGGCTCGCGCGGGGGGCATACCGCGCGAGCCGTACCGGATCACGGCCGCACCGCCGGGTCAGGCGGCGGTGCAGCTGACCGAGGAGGGCGCGCCGTTGCTCCCGGACCAGTTACCGGTGAACCCGAAGGTTGCCGAGGCGCCCGGGGAGAGGTTGCCGTTGTGGGAGACGTTCCGCACCGAGACGCTCGCGCCGCTCTGGGTGTGCTGGCCGTTCCAGAGCTGGGTGACGGTCTGGTTGCCGGGGAAGGACCAGCGCACCGTCCAGCCCGTGACGGCCGCGGTGCCGCTGCTCCGCACGCTCACCTCGGCCTGGAAGCCGCCCTGCCAGGAGCCGACCAGCTTGTAGGCGGCCGTGCAGGCCCTGCCCACGCCCGGGGTCGGGGTGGGCGTCGGGTTCGGGGTCGGGGTCACGGTGGGCGTCGGGGTGGGTGTGGGGTTCGGGCCGGGCGGGGCCGCCATGGCCAGGTCGTAGGCGCGCTGCGGGACGAACTGCCCGGCCCCGGCGATGCAGCCGTCGGCCTCGCCCGGCAGTTTGATCCACAGGAAGGCGTCGATCGCCGCGTCGCCGGTGACGTTGGTGCTCGGCGTGCCGATCGCCCGGCCGCCCGGGTCGCACCACTCGCTGCCCTGCGGGCCGTTGCCGTTGCGGCTGGTGTCGATCACCGCGCGCAGCCGGGAGACGCCGGTGGCGGAGATGATGTTCTTGGCGTACGCGATCTCGGTGGAGCTCCACCGGTAGTTGGAGACGTTCAGGGCGATGCCGTCCGCGCTGTTCGCCACGTCCGCGGCGTTCAGGCGGGAGGCGGCCTCCGAGGGCGACAGCCATCCCGAGTGCCCGATGTCGAAATAGACCCTGGCCGAGGACGAGGCGGCCCTCAGCTTCTTGCCCGCGTACGCCATGGAGGCGTTGGTCTCCTGCTGCTGGGAGGAGTTCATGCAGTTGGTCATGATCGGGAGCACGTCGGGCTCCAGGACGATCGTCGCCGGACGTCCCTGGAGACCGGCCGCCAGCTCGTCGATCCACTGCCGGTAGACGGTGTGGTTGGGCGCGCCGCCCGTGCTGGCGCCGCTGCAGTCGCGGTTGGGGATGTTGTAGACGACGAGGATCGGGATCTTGCCCGCTGCCGCCGCCGCCCCGACGAACGACGACACCTGGCCGCGTACGGCGGAGGTGTTGGTGGTGGTGAACCACCGGGCCTGCGGCACGGCGGCGATCCGGTCGCGGATGACCGGGGTCCTGGAGTCTCCGGGATTGGCCGCGACCCACCTGGCGGCGCTGGTCTCCGGGTCGACGTAGAAGGGTGAGTCGGCGGCGGACGCGCCGGAGGCGACGGCGACCGCGGCACCTGACACGATCACCAGAGCCGCGCAGAGCGTGGCCAGGATCGATCTTCTTGGCATGGATCGGCTCCTTAAAGGAGGTGTGGGAGCGCTCCCACCATAGGTGTCACACCCCTCCCGGACGTAGTCGGCACCGGCGCCGCCTCACACCGGGACACGCTGACCTGTGCGAACGCCCTCGGCGTCCGCTGAAAGTTTCACCACGTCGGGTCCCTCCGGCACGGGCGGGGTGGTCCTGCCACCCTGCGGGGAGGAGCCCGCGGGACGGCGCGGCGATCCTGTCGTTCGGTGGGAAAGCCTGCGGGGACGGCGACACCCCGGCCGAAACCGTCCCGGAGCCGCGTGACTCCTGGCCCCGCCGTCCCGGAGCCGCGTGACTCCTGGCCCCGCCGTCCCGGAGCCGCGTGACCCCCGGCCCCGCCGTTCCGGAGTCGTCCGGTTCCAGGCCCGCCGCCGTTCTCGGGCCTCGCGGTCCCCGATCCCACCACCGTTCCCGGGCCTCGCGGTCCCCGGCCCCGCCGTCTCGAAGCCTTGCGGCCCCGGCGCTTTCCGTTCCCGGAGGGCATGGTCTGGAGGCCCGGGGTCTGGAACCCTGATCTTCTATGATCCGGGCATCTGAGACCTCCCCCCACCCTCGCGGCGCCCCCGACCGGTCGCGCGCCGGACTCCCGCTCCCTCCCGTGGGCCACCCGGCCCGGCTCCGGGTGCGGCGGTGCCACGGACGATCGCGACGGTGAGGGTTTCCAGAGCGGCGCGGACCGTGCTCGGCGGGGCGCAGGCGACGCTCGGCGGGGCGCGGGCGACGGTGGAGGCGTGGTTCGCGGGCAGGCTCTCCGTACTCAGGGAGAGATGGCCGGCGGCGAGCCGCTCGCGCGTCGCCGACGCGCTCCTCGCGCTGGGCGTGTGGGTGGTGTACGTCACCCTGGGCATCCTGCAGGACAGGTTAGGCACGCGGCAGTTCCCCCTCCTGACGTTCGCGTTCTTCACCGTCTCGTCGGCGGCGCTGCTGTGGCGGCGGACCAGGCCGGTCGCCGCGGTGGCCGTCACCGTGATCTGCGACTGCGTGATCGTCGTGGTGACGGGCTGGCAGGGGTACGGCCTGCAGGCGATGCTGGCCCTGTACGCGGCGGGCAGGCACGGCGTGGCCCGGCGCGCCTGGATCGCGGCCGTGGCGGTGGGATTGTTTTACCCGTCGGTGTCGACGGCCGTCCAGCTCACCACCGGAACCGCACGCCAGGACTCCGGCTCCCTCGGGGTGTTCGTGCCGCTGCTGCTCGTCGGGCTGGGCAGGCTGGTGCGGCTGCGCCGGGAGACCGCCCGCAGGAGGCAGGCCGAGCTCGCCGAGGAGGTCGTACGGGCAGAGCGCCGCCACATCTCCCGCGAGCTGCACGACGTGGTCGCCCACAACATCAGCACGATGCAGGTCCTGATGGGGGCGGCGCGCACGACCATGGCCCGCGATCCCGCCGGGGCCGAGGCCGCCCTGCTCAGCGCCGAGCGCGCCGGGCGGGAGGCGATGGCGGAGATGCGGCAGTTGCTGCACGTGCTGCGCGCCGACCGGGTGAGCGACCCGGACGGCACGGGGGCCGCCTCCACGGACGACTCCCCCACCGGCCCGGGACCCGGCTCCTCCGGGCGCGCGGGTCCTTCCGGCGAGATGGGTTCCTCCGGTGGGACGGGTTCTTCCGGTGGGACGGGCGCCTCCGTCCGCAGGGCCTCCGCGCTGCCCTCGCTGGTGAGCCGGGCCCGCGAGGCGGACCAGCCCGCCGTCCTGGAGGTGACCGGCACCCCCGGCCGGTTGCCCGCCGCGGTCGACCACGCGATCTACCGGATCGTCCAGGAGTCGCTGACCAACGCGCGCAAGCACGCGGGGAACGCCCCGGTGAGGGTGCGGATCGGGTACGGGCCCACCGCGGCCGAGGTGGAGGTGGTCGACGACGGGCCCGGTACAGTTCCCGCCGGGAAGAGGCACGAAAGCCACTCCGGCGGAGGTTTCGGACTGGGCGGCATGGCCGAACGTGTGGCACTCTGCGGTGGGCGGCTGGAGACGGGTCCCCTGCCCGGCGGGGGCTTCCGGGTCCACGCGTGGCTGCCTCTCCCGGTTCTGGGAACGGGCGCACGGCGAGACACCGGCGAAGGACCGCCCGGACGGGAACCGGACGACCGCCTGCCGGTCACGGGCAGGCCGGCCGGGCGAAAGGCGATCGGGCGGGAGCCAGCCGAGCGGGAAACGGCGGAACAGGAAGCGACCGGCCAGGAGAACCCCGGGCGGGAACCCGCCGGTGGGGAACCCGCGGCGCGGGAGGGAGAGACATGATCAAGGTGCTCGTCGTCGACGACCACGCGGTGGTGCGATCCGGCTTCCGGATGATCCTGAACGCCCAGGACGACCTCTCCGTGGTGGGAGAGGCGGGCGACGGCGATGAGGCCCTCGCCCTCGCCCGCGACCTGCTCCCCGACGTGGTGCTGATGGACCTGCACATGCCGGAGACCGACGGCGTCACCGCCACCGGGCGGATCACCGCCGAGCTGCCCGGCGTGCGCGTGCTCGCGCTGAGCACCTTCGACCTGGACGAGTACGTCGTCGAGGCCCTGCGCGCGGGGGCCTCGGGATTCCTGCCCAAGGACGTCTCTCCCGAGGAACTGCTGGAGGGGGTGCGGGTGGTGCATCGCGGCGACTCGGTGGTCGCGCCCCGGCTGCTGACCCGGCTGATCGGCACCTTCGTCCGTGCCGTACGGCCCCGGCCCGCGACGATGCCGCCCGAGCTCGCCGGTCTGACCGACCGCGAGCGGGAGGTGCTGGTCCTCATCGCGCGCGGGCGGTCGAACCCGGAGATCGCCGAAACGCTCGACGTGGCGGCCTCCACCGTGAAGAACCACGTGACCAGCCTGTTCGCCAAGCTCGGCGTCCGCGACCGCGCCCAGGCCGTGGTCGTCGCCTACGAGGCGGGCTTCGTCACCCCGGGCACCACCGGCTGACCTTTTCGCGTACCCGTCCCGGGCGGGCATCGCTCGACTCCCGGGCGGGCATCGCCCGGCTCCCCGGCCGTCCCGTCCCGTTCCGTCTGGGACGGTGCTCCCAGACGGGAGCGCGACCGGTGCCCGGTTCCCAGGCGGGAAACCGTTCCTCGTGGTGAGGGGCGGGGCCCGATCGTGGACGAGCCTGGAGACATGAACGGAAACCAGCGATCCATCACACGCCGGGCCGCGACGGCGCTCGTCACGGCGGGGACCTGCGGGACGCTTCTCCTCTCGCTCCTCACCGCCCCGAACGCCACCGCGCGGACCACGACCACGACCGCAGCCACGACCACGACCGGTGAAGCGACCGGAGGACAGGACGCGAGCGGGTTCCGACATCCGTGCGCCGCCGCGAGGACCCGCTGCGACGGGGAGATCCAGGTTCCGCTCGACTGGGGCGATCCGGCCTCGGAGCGGATAACGGTGGCGTTCGCCTGGCTGCCCAGGAAGGACGCCTCCCGCCCGGCCTCCGGGACCGTACTGGCCAATCCGGGCGGGCCGCTGGCGGCGCTCCCCGCCGTGCCGTCCCTGACCGAGGCGCTGGGACCGGTGCTCGACCGGCAGAACCTCCTGGTGGTGGAGCCGCGCGGGCTGGGGAAATCCAGCCCGCTGCTCTGCCCGGGGCTCGACCTGGCGGTCCGGGAGACCGTCGAGGCCTGCGTCGCGCACCTGGGCCCTCGTAACCGGTTCTTCACCGCCGACCAGGCCGTCACCGACATGAACGCCGTCCGCGACGCCCTGGGCGTGCCGAAGGTGACGTTCTACGGCATCTCGTACGGCACCCTGTTCGCCCAGGCGTACGCCACCCGCCACCCGGGCACCCTCTCCGGGGTGCTGCTCGACAGCATCGTGCCCACGGGCGAGGACGGTTACGTCACCAAGCCGATCCGGTTCCGCACAGACCTGCTCGACGTGGCCTGCGACCCCTCACGCGCCTGCCGCCGCCTGCCGGGCGATCCCTCCGGCCTCGTCTCCAAGCTGGTACGGCACCTGCGCGCCCACCCCGATCCGGCGGTACGGCTCCCGTCCCTCTCACACTTGACGAACGACGTCTCTCTGCCGGTGATCAGCCGCGAGGGAAGCGCGGCCGTCGCCGCCTACCTGGACGGCGACCCGCTCCCGCTGCGCCGCCTCACGCGGGTGATCGACGGAGCGCCGCGCCAGCCGCTGCGCGCCGCGGAGCTGGCGGGCCTGCTCTCCTACGTGTGCGCCGACACCGCCTTCCCGTTCGAGCGCACCGCCCCGGCGGACGTGCGGCGGCGCCAGCTGGACCGCTACTACGACAGGAAACGCCCGTTCAGGCCGTTCGCCATCAACGACCTGGGGGCGACTCCGGGAAGCTCGACCCTCGGCATGCAGGACGTCTGCGTCGACTGGCCTGCTCCCCGCGTCAGCCCGCCCGTGCCGCCGGGCGCCGGACACCCCCGGGTGCCGGTCCTGGCCCTGGGAGGGGACTTCGACTCGACCACCCCGGCGGAGGCAGCCGCGGTGACCCGGCGCTTCCCCGGCTCCACCTTCTCCCGGGTCCGCTTCGGCGGCCACAGCGTCACCGTGAGCGCTCCGGTGAACGAATGCGTCCGTGGCGCGATGCGCGCCTTCCTCGGCAACCCGGCCGCCTTCGACGGCAGGCCCCGCTGCGACGAGTCGAACCACCGCGCCCTCGGCTCCTTCCCCGGGACCGTGGCGCAGGTGCCCCCGGCGCGTGACACCGCCCTGGACGCGAAGGAGCGGCGGATCCTCGCGGCGGCCTTCGCCACCGCCGCCGACGCGACCGCCGGGCGCAATCCCCTCGGGTACCCGTCCTGGCTGCCGGCCACGCAGGAGGGCCTGCGCGGTGGCCGGCTGACGTTCGACGACAAGGCCGGCACCGTCCGGCTGCGGGACGTCCGCTTCGTCGGCGACCTCACGGTGAACGGCGAGATCAGCCTGGGCGCCACCGCCACGGCCCGGTTGACCGTCACCGGCGGCGACGGCGGATCCCACGCGATGGAACTGTCATGGAAGGCGTTCCGCGCCGAGGACGACACCGCCGTCTCCGGCACCTTCGCGGGCCGCGGCTTCACCGCGAAGGTCCCCACGCACTGACCCCCCGGCCCGACCGGGCGGCCCGACCCGACGGGGGCCGGGCCGCCCTCCGGCGCGCCCGCGTGGCCGGTGCCCGTGGGGCGGGGGCGGCGAGAAAGGTTGATCTTCTTTCACGAGAGCAGACGACCACTCGCGAGCGCGACAGACAAAGGGGAACATAACGTGGATTATGTTCCTAGTTTTTGGATCATGAACGCGTGACCTGTCACACACGCTATGTCGCAATTTGATCACTCAGACCTAGTGAACCGACTCGCCACGATGCAATAGCAACGTGGACGTCTTCAATCTCTATTTTTTCGACTTCGGCGGCGCCTTACTGGGTGCCGCCGCCGCTTTTTTCATTGCGCTCGCGATCGTCCGCTCAGAGCGACAAGCCAGGCGTCGATTGAATGCAGTCCGTGAGGATCCTGGCGAAGGGCTCCGCCGCCGCATCGAGCGCGTCAACGAGGCGTTCATCGAAGCCGCCACCCTCATGGCTGACCTGCAGCACGACCTCGCCGCTCAACAAGCCGCCCGCGAAGAACTCATCGCCAAAGCCGAAGAGCAACAGCGGCTCCTCGCCATCGACCAGGAGACGGCCGAGAACATCCGGCAGATCCTCGTCGGCGAGACCAAAGCCACCATCCGCGCCGAGCAGCGTCAGCAGTGGAAGTTCTTCCTGCTCGGCGCCCTCATATCCATCCCCATCGGCATCGGCATCAACGTGTTCGTCCCCTGACCACGCTCACGCCGCCGCAGTCGCGAGTTCCGCACGAAGCTCGTCGCGCCCTTCCGGCGTGGCCGCACCGGATCGCCCCGCCAGGTGCAGTCCGCGATCGTCGCGAGATCCGCGAAGTCGTACACCACCACGGCATCCGCTCGGGCGTCGAACCGGCGAGCCCACTGACGAATCGTCACCGCAGACCGGCCCAGCCGCACCGCCGCCATAGCCGCCGTCACAGGGGACACGACCACCCCCGGACCACAGGAAGCCCCGAGCAATCAGCTTGAGGGCGCACGTCTCTCCGTCGAACCGACGTGTCACACGCCCTCCGACCAGCCGCAAGCCGGAAGCGGGACCGCTACCGGCCTCGTCCGCGACCAGGCCTCGCTCCTCCACCTGCGACACATGACGGCCACACGCCGAACACACGAAGAACCCCACCCGGACGTCCCGGTTCAGCACCCGCTCACCGCACCGGCACCGCGCAGGCACTGCGCGGGCACTGCGCGGGCACTGCGCAAACGGGGTTTCGGCAGGTCAGAGGCCGGAGAGCCCCAGTTCCCGGGCGATCAGCATGCGCTGGACCTCGCTCGTGCCCTCGCCGATCTCCAGGATCTTGGCGTCGCGGTAGAAGCGGCCGACCGGGTACTCGTTCATGAACCCGTACCCGCCGAAGATCTGGGTGGCGTCGCGGGCGTTGTCCATGGCGGCGTCGCCGGCGACGAGCTTGGCGATGGCGGCCTCCTTCTTGAACGGCTCGCCCGCGAGCATCTTCTCGGCCGCGTGGTGGTAGGCCAGGCGGGCGGTGTGGGTGCGGACCTCCATGTCAGCGATCTTGAACTGGATGGCCTGGTAGTGGCCGATGGGGTGGCCGAAGGCGTGGCGCTCGCGGACATAGCGCAGCGACTCGTCCACGCACCCCTGGGCCAGGCCGGTGGACAGGGCGGCGATGGCGACGCGGCCCTCGTCGAGGGTCTGCAGGAACTGCGCGTAGCCGCGCCCGCGCTCGCCGAGCAGGTTCGCCGACGGGACGCGGCAGCCGTCGAAGGAGAGCTCGCGGGTGTCGGAGCAGTTCCAGCCCACCTTGGAGTACTTCTTCGACACGGTGAGGCCCGGGGTGCCGGACGGCACCAGGATGGTGGAGATCTCCTTCTTGCCCCCGGCCCGCTCGCCGGTGATCGCGGCGACGCCGATGACGCCGGTGATGTCGGTGCCGGAGTTGGTGATGAACGCCTTCGTACCGTTGATCACCCACTCGTCGCCGTCCAGCACGGCGGTGGTCCGCATGCCGCCGGGCACGTCGGAGCCGCCGCCGGGCTCGGTGAGGCCGAAGGCGCCGAGCATCTCGCCCGACGTCAGCCGGGGCAGCCACTCGGCGCGCTGCTCGGGCGTGCCGAACCGGTAGATCGGCATCGCGCCCAGCGACACCGCGGCCTCGACGGTGATCGACACGCTGGAGTCGACCCTGGCCAGCTCCTCCAGGGCGAGGCAGAGCGCGAAGTAGTCGCCGCCCATGCCGCCGTGCTCCTCGGGGATCGGCAGCCCGAACAGGCCCATCGCGCCCATCTGCCGCACGATGTCGTAGGGGAACTGCTCGCGCTCGTAGAGGTCCCCGATCACCGGGGCCACCACGTCGCGGGCGAACGCCTCGACGGTCTTGCGAAGCTCCTCGTACTCCTCGGTCAGCTTGGGCATGATCACTCCTCGGCGTTCTCTGCGGTGGTGCGGGACGGGTTCTCGCCCAGGGCCTGGACGACCCGCGACGGGCTGGGGCGGCCGAGCCTCGCGGCGAGCCAGGTGCTGGTCTCCACCAGCGAGGGCAGGTCCAGCCCGGTCTCGACGCCGAGGCCGTGCAGCATCCAGACCAGGTCCTCGGTGGCGAGGTTGCCGGTGGCGCTCTCGGCGTACGGGCAGCCGCCGATGCCGCCGGTGGAGGCGTCGACGACGGTCACCCCCTCGCGCAGGGCGGTGAGGGTGTTGGCGAGGGCCTGGCCGTAGGTGTCGTGGAAGTGCACCGCGAGCCGGGAGGGGCCGCCGAAGGCCTCGATCAGCGCGGCGACGTGGCCGGGGGTGCCGACCCCGATGGTGTCGCCGAGCGACAGCTCGAAGCAGCCCAGGTCGAGGAGCCTGCGCCCGACGGAGACGACCTGCGCGACCGGCGTCGGCCCCTCCCACGGGTCGCCGAAGCACATCGAGACGTACGCCCTGACCCTCAGGCCGTGCGCCAGCGCCCGCGCGACGACCGGCTCGAACATCTCGAACTGCGATTCCAGCGTCCGGTTGAGGTTCCGGGCCGCGAAGGTCTCGGTGGCGCTGGCGAAGATCGCGATCTCCTCGACGCCGTGTTCGAGCGCGCGGTCGAGGCCGCGCTCGTTGGGGACGAGGACCGGGTAGCGCACCCCGGGCACCCGTTCCATGACCGCGAGCAGCTCCGCGGCGTCGGCGAGCTGGGGCACCCACTTGGGGTGCACGAAGCTGGTGGCCTCGATCACGCGGTGCCCCGCGGCGGCCAGCCGGGCGACGAACTCGGCCTTGACCTCGACGGGGACCACCGCGGCCTCGTTCTGCAGCCCGTCGCGCGGCCCGACCTCGTAGACCGTGACCCGCTCGGGCAAACCCTCCGCCCGGACCCGCTGTGGCTCGCGCATCACGCCCTCCTCACCGGCTCGCGCGTCATGACGGCTCCTCCCCGCTGACCACGGCGAGCACGGCGTCCATCGCGACCGCCTGGCCCGCCCGGACCCGCAGCTCGGCGACGACCCCGCCGATCGGCGCGGTCACGGTGTGCTCCATCTTCATCGCCTCCACGATGAGCAGCGGCTGCCCCTCGGCGACCCGCTCCCCCTGGCTCGCCTTCACCACGAGGACGGTGCCCGGCATCGGGCTGCGGACCTGCCCGTCCCCCGCGCCGCCCGCGCCGGCCCGGTCGCCGGGGTCGCCCAGGTGGCGGCGGGTGAGCGCCCAGGCGTCGCCGTCGCGGCCGAGCCACACGGTGTCGCCGTCCCTGGCGACGGCGTAGCGCCTCGCGGTCCCGCCGAGGGTGACGAGCAGGTCGCCGCCCCCTCCGGCCCCGTCGCCGCCCCCGTCACTTCGGTCGCCCTCGTCGGCCAGCCGCGCCCGTACGGGCTCCCCGTCGGGCAGGCGGACCTCGGCCCCCGAGGCGGGCAGGCCGCGGACCCGGAGCTCGGAGACGCCGTCGCGGGTCTCCAGCCGGTAGACGGTCCAGGCCGCCTCGCCCAGCCGCCAGCCGTCGGGGACGTCCCACGGATCGGCGGCCCCGGACGGGACGTGCTCGCGGTGCAGGACCAGGGCGGCGGCGGCCAGGACGTCGGCGGGGACGGAGGGAGCGCCCGCGTGGGGGACCAGCTCGCCGAGGTGGCGCTCCACGAGGCCGGTGTCGAGGTCTCCGGCGACCACGGAGGGATGGCCGATCAGGGCCCGCAGGAAGGCGATGTTGGTGGGCACCCCGAGCACGGCCGTGGCCGCGAGCGCGCCGTCGAGCCGCCGCAGGGCGGCCGCCCGGTCGGGACCCCAGGCGATGACCTTCGACAGCATCGGGTCGTAGTCGCTGCCGACCAGTCCTCCGGTCATCAGGCCGGAGTCGACCCGCACCCCCGGCGGCTCGCGCAGCGCGAGGACCCGGCCGCCGGTCGGCAGGAAGCCCCTGGAGGGGTCCTCGGCGTAGACGCGGGCCTCGACGGCGTGGCCGTCGAGGCGCACCTCGTCCTGGGTGAGCGGGAGCGGCTCCCCGGCGGCGACCCTGAGCTGGAGCTCGACCAGGTCCAGGCCGGTGACCAGCTCGGTGACGGGGTGCTCGACCTGCAGACGGGTGTTCATCTCCATGAAGTAGTAGTCGCCGGTCTCGCCCTGGACGATGAACTCGACCGTCCCGGCGCCGGTGTAGCCGACGGACCTGGCGGCCTCGGCCGCCGCCGCGCCCATCGCGGCCCTGGTCGCGGCGTCGAGGAGCGGGGACGGCGCCTCCTCGACGATCTTCTGGTGCCTGCGCTGGAGGCTGCACTCGCGCTCGCCCAGGTGGATGACGCCGCCGTGCGCGTCGGCCATCACCTGGATCTCGATGTGCCGGGGGTTCTCCACGAACCGCTCGATCAGCAGGGTCGCGTCGCCGAACGCGGCGGCGGCCGTACGCCGGGCGGAGGCGAGCGCCTCCGGCAGCTCCCCGGCGGAGCGCACGAGCACCATGCCCTTGCCCCCGCCGCCCGCCGAGGGCTTGATCAGCGCGGGGAAGCCGACCCGTACGGCGGCCTCGGCCAGGTCGTCGCCGGGCTCGGCGCCGCCGGGGACGACGGGGACGCCGGCCGCGGAGACGGTGGCCTTGGCGCGGATCTTGTCGCCCATCGCCTCGACGGCCTCCGGCGGCGGGCCGACGAAGACGAGCCCGGCCTCCGCGCAGCGCCGGGCGAAGGCCGCGTTCTCGGCGAGGAAGCCGTATCCGGGGTGTACTGCCTGGGCGCCGGTCGCCGCGGCGGCGGCGAGGATGCCGTCGGCGTCGAGGTAACCGCCGGGGAGCCGCACCGCGACGTCGGCCTCGCGGACGTGCCGCGCTCCGGCGTCGGCGTCGCTGTGGACGGCGACCGAGCGGATGCCCAGCCTCCTGAGGGTGCGGGTGATCCGCAGGGCGATCTCGCCGCGGTTGGCGACGAGGACGGTGTCGAACATCCGACGGGGTGGCGATGAGAGGGTCATGGGTGCGGTCACATCCGGAAGACGCCGTAGCCGACGGGTTCGAGGGGGGCGTTGGCCGAGGCGGACAGGGCCAGGCCCAGGACGGTGCGGGTGTCGAGGGGGTCGATGACCCCGTCGTCCCAGAGGCGGGCGGTGGAGTAGTAGGGGTTGCCCTGCTCCTCGTACTGCGCGCGGATGGCGTCGGGGTCGGCGTCGCCCACCGTGGACAGGACGTTGGCGGCCTGCTCGCCGCCCATCACCGAGATGCGGGCCCCCGGCCACATCCACAGGAACCGGGGCGAGTAGGCGCGCCCGGCCATCGCGTAGTTGCCGGCCCCGAACGAGCCGCCGACGACCACGGTGAACTTGGGCACCCGGGCGCAGGCGACGGCGGTGACCATCTTCGCGCCGTGCTTGGCGATGCCGCCCGCCTCGTACGCCCTGCCGACCATGAAGCCGCTGATGTTCTGCAGGAAGACCAGTGGGATGTTGCGCCGGTCGCACAGCTCGATGAAGTGGGCGCCCTTGAGCGCCGACTCGCCGAACAGGATGCCGTTGTTGGCGACGATCCCGACGGGGTGGCCGTGGAGGTGGGCGAACCCGGTGACGAGCGTGGATCCGTACTCGGCCTTGAACTCGCCGAACCTGCTGCCGTCGACGATCCGGGCGATGAGCTCGCGGACGTCGTACGGCGTGCGGGTGTCGGCGGGGACGATGCCGTACAGGTCGCGGGGGTCGTGCGCGGGCTCCTCCGAGGGCGCGCGCTCCCAGGGGGAGGGGGTGCGCGGCGCGAGGGTGGAGACGATGTCGCGGACGATCCGCAGCGCGTGGCGGTCGTCGTCGGCGAGATGGTCGGTGACGCCGCTGACGCGGGCGTGCAGGTCGCCGCCGCCCAGCTCCTCGGCGCTGACCTCCTCGCCGGTGGCGGCCTTCACCAGCGGCGGGCCGCCGAGGAAGATCGTGCCCTGGTTGCGGACGATCACCGCCTCGTCGCTCATCGCCGGGACGTACGCGCCGCCCGCCGTGCAGGAGCCGAGGACCGCGGCGATCTGCGGGATGCCGCGCGCCGACATGGTGGCCTGGTTGTAGAAGATCCGGCCGAAGTGCTCGCGGTCGGGGAAGACCTCGTCCTGCCTGGGCAGGAACGCGCCCCCCGAGTCGACGAGGTAGACGCACGGCAGGTTGTTGTGGAGGGCGACCTCCTGGGCCCGCAGGTGCTTCTTGACGGTGACCGGGTAGTAGGTGCCGCCCTTGACGGTGGCGTCGTTGGCGACGACCACGCACTCGCGGCCGGAGACGCGGCCCACCCCGGTGATGATCCCGGCGGCGGGGGCGGCGTCGCCGTACATCCCGTGGGCGGCCAGCTGGGAGAGCTCCAGGAAGCGCGAGCCCGGGTCGAGCAGGGAGTCGACGCGGTCGCGGGGCAGCAGCTTGCCCCGGGAGACGTGCCGGGCCCGCGACCTCTCCGGGCCGCCCAGGCCCGCCACCGCGACGCGCTCCCTGAGATCGGCGACAAGGCGCTCGTTGACCTCGGCGTTGCGCTTGAAACCCTCGCCCCCCGGGTCGCAGGCGCTGCGCAGCACCGGCCAGCCACTCATCCGAGCCTCCCCGTCCGGCCTGCCCGGCCTGTCTGATCCGCGCCTGTCTGATCCGCCCGGCTTCGCCGCCGCCGGGTCACCGGTCATCAACTCCACCGCAGATGTTAGTCATTATTAACGTTACCGTCTACCATGCGAGGGGTGACGACTGTTCAGCCCTCCGCCCGCGGCCGCGGCTCACGACGTGTGGAGATCCTGGACGCCGCGGCGGAGCTGTTCGCCGCGCGCGGCTTCCACGGCGTCTCGATCGAGGACATCGGCAGCGCGGTCGGCACCTCGGGCCCGGCCCTCTACCGGCACTTCAGCGGCAAGGAGGCCCTGCTCGCGGAGATGCTGCTGGACGTCAGCGAGCGCCTGCAC
Organism: Streptosporangium sp. NPDC002524; assembly: GCF_040295985.1. Lineage (NCBI taxonomy): Bacteria > Bacillati > Actinomycetota > Actinomycetes > Streptosporangiales > Streptosporangiaceae > Streptosporangium > Streptosporangium sp. NPDC002524. The sequence goes on from NZ_JBEOWK010000001.1 coordinate 613,743, forward strand.
GCCTCGGGCGCGCGCCGCGTGACCGAGGCCGCCGACGCCGAGCAGGCGCTGGACGCCCTGCTCGGCTGCCAGATCGAGTTCGCGCTCGGCCATCCGGCGCTGATCACCGTGCACGACAGGGAGCTGGGCAACGTCCCCGAGCCCGCCCGGCGGCGGATCCGCAGGCTCCAGCGGCTGTACGTCGAGGAGTGGGTCACCGTGCTGAGCGAGCTCTACCCGGGACGCCCGCAGGCCGGGCTGCGCGCCGCGACCCACGCCGTCTTCGGGCTGCTCAACTCCACCCCGCACAGCGCGGGCGAGCTGCCGCCCGCGGCGATGGCCGGGCTGCTGCGCGGGATGGCCCGTGCGGCGCTGGCCGCCACCCAGGGCGCCCAAGGCGTCCAAAGTTAAGAACCACTAACTCCTGACGAGGCGTTTCCGCCGCGGGGACGGGTGCCACGCCTGCGAGGGGGTTACCACGACCGTGCACGGCGCCTCGCGCAGCATCACCTGGCAGACCGGGCCGATGGCGGGATCCATCGGGTCGTCGCGCTCCCGGTCGGCGACCACCAGCAGGTCGGACCGGTCGGCCGCGTGGCGCAGCACCTCGACGTGCGGCCGCGTCTCGACCAGGCTCTCCACCTCGACCGCGGGATACTTCTCCTCCCACACCGCGACGTCGGTGTTGAAGCGGACGGCCGCCTGCCTGATGTCGCGGGTGTTCTCGGGACAGAGGCAGATGACCAGCAGCTCCGACCTGCGCAGCCTCGCCTCCTCGAAGGCGATGCCCAGCTCCGCCGAGTCGGGGCCCGCGTTCTCCGCCGCGATCGCCACCCGTCCGGCGCGCGGGTGGCCGGACCGCCTGACGACGGCCACCGGGCAGCGGGCGTGCGCGGCGACCTCGACGGTCGAGCCGATCCGCAGCTCGTCGGGACCGCCCGCGCCGCGCGGGCCGATCGCGATCAGCTCCGCGGCGCCCGACAGGCCCACCAGGGCCGCGGCCGGGGTCCCCTCCACCAGCTGCCCGCGCACCGGCACCCTGGGCGCCAGTTCGCGCGCCGCCATCAGGCCGTTGTCGAGGACGCGCCTGCCCATGCGGCGTACGACCTCGGTGGTCTCGGGGGCGAGGGAGAGCCTGGGGTAGGGCCACTGCCAGGCGTGGCAGACGAGCAGCGGGCGAAATCTCAGGCGGGCCTCCTCGACGGCCCACCGCAGGGCCAGGCGGCTCTCCGCCGAGCCGTCGTATCCGACAACCACCGGTCGCCCGTCGTCCTGTACCGGCATCACGGCTCCTCTCCCCCGTTTCCCCGTCACTCCCTCCCATCCTTCTCCGATCCGCCTGCCGGGAAGGGTGTGCTCCTACAAGACTCTTCGTGTTTTGCGGCTCGTATCGGTAAAGCTCATTCGGCAAAGCCCGTATCGGCGAAGCCGCCTCGGCGAAGACGCCCGTCTCCCGCCCGGGGGCGACGGGAGTGCCCGGGGTGGCGGGAGGGCGCTCGTGATCGGCCGGGGCCGGGCCCGGGACCCGGACCCGGGCCGCACGGGCCCGCCGGAGCGGCACGGCGGCCGGTCACCGGCGGGTCGTCGGTACGGGGCGATCACGGGCATGGACCGCCGGTCACCGGCGTGAGCCGGTCACGGGCACGAGCGGCTCACGAGCGTCCCACGGGCAGCTCCACGAGCGGGCAACACAGGCGACTCAGAGCGGCTCCACAGGCGGCTCACGAGCGGCTCACAGGTGCCTCACGGGCATGAGCCGCTCACGAACACGAGCGGCTCACGGGCACGGGAACGAGCCGGTCACGGGCGCTGGTACGGCCCCGTCACAGGCACGATCCGGCCACCGTCACGACGGCGGTCGGCGCGCAGAGCGTGCTCGCCCAGGCGGCGACGGCGGACGTGACCACGAGCGGGGTGCCCGGCGCGGCGAAGATCACCGGGACCGACGGGACGACCGCGGGCGGCGCGGTCACGGGCGGCACGACGTCGACCGGCGGGGTGGCGCCGGGCGGCGGGACCGCGCCGGGCGGGGTGGCACCGGGCGGCGGGACGGTCCCCGGCGGGACGCCGTCGGAGGGCGGAGGGGTCCCGGGCGGGGTGGCGCCGGGCGGAGGGGTGGTACCGGGCGGGACACCGTCGGTCGGCGGAGGCGTGCCGGGCGAGGCGCCGTTGGACGGCGGAGGGGTGCCGGGCGGCGGGACGGCGTTGGACGGCGGGGGCGTGCCGGGCGGCGGCGGGACGGCACCCGGCGGGACACCGTCGGACGGCGGCGGGGTCCCGGGCACCGCGGCGTTCGAAGCGCTCCCCGGCACCGGAGGCGGGGGCGGCGTCGCGGCCGAGGGTGACAGCGCGGACATCGGTGCGGTCCCCGGCACCGATGCGCCTCCGGGCGCCGATGCGCCCCAGGTGGCCGGTGCGGCGGGGGCCGGTATCCCGGGTACCGGCGTGTCACCGGAGAGCGCCGGGACGGGTGACGCCGTATCCGGAAACGGCACGGCGGCGTGGGCCGCGGCCGGCAGCATGACGGCCGCCCCCACCGCCCCGGTGAGAATCAGTTTTCCAAGCATGTGCGCCTCCACTGATGTGACCGATGTGACTGGTGTGATGGACGTGAACTCCGAAGATGCTGGCAGCCGCACTATCCGCCGCCGGCAAAGACACCCTCCGCGGAAAGTCAGCGGGAGGAACGGCTTGTGGCAACAGGGGCGCAAGATGTCCGGGGATCACGGCACAGGACCCGGAAACGAATGCGCTCAGGTCATTCGGGGTTTCCGCCCCTTTCCGCTGGTCCGCCCCGGGGTGAGGACCCCGGCGTCATTCATCGGGCAAACCAGTGAAAACAATCCTGACAAGACGTCATGAACAATAGTCAAACGCGATCGGGCCGCGAGCCCGTACGCATCAAAGATGTCAAGGTTGAGGACGGCGTCCGCCCACGGGGGACATAATCGGGCTGTGGCGCGCGACACTGTTGAGACCCATTTCACCGAGGCCGTGACCGCCCTTTCCCCGGGGGCGCCGCGCGATCCCGGCCTGCCCGTGCGGGAGGGCACGACCCTGACGGGCGCCCGCTGCCGCGAGCTGTTCGAGTTCCAGCTCGGCAGCAGGCTGCTGGACGTCACCGCCCGCTGGCTGCGCGAGCAGGGCGAGGGCTTCTACACCATCGGCTCGGCCGGCCACGAGGGCAACGCCGCGGTCGCCGCCGCGCTGCGCGCCACCGACCCCGCCCTCCTGCACTACCGTTCCGGCGCCTTCTACCTGACCCGGTCGGCGATGGCGGGGCGGCTGCCCGAGGAGGGGCTGCGCGACGTGCTGCTCGGCCTTACCGCCTCGGTCGAGGAGCCGATGGCGGGCGGGCGGCACAAGGTCTTCGGCCACCCCGACCTGGCGGTGATCCCGCAGACCTCCACGATCTCCAGCCACCTGCCCCGCGCGGTGGGCGTGGCCTTCGCGATCGAGCGCGCCCGCCAGCTCGGCCTGCCGGGGCCGTGGCCCGCCGACGCGATCGCGACGTGCAGCTTCGGTGACGCCTCGATGAACCACGCGAGCGCCCTGTCGGGCCTCAACACGGCCGCCTACGGCTCGTACCAGAAGCTGGCGCTGCCGATCCTGTTCGTCTGCGAGGACAACGGGCTGGGCATCAGCGTGCGCACCCCCGACGGCTGGGTCAGGGCCGCCCACCACCCGCTGATGACATACTTCGAGGCCGACGGCTGCGATCTCGCCGACGTCCACGACGTGGCGCTCGCCGCCGCCGACCATGTCCGCGAGCACCGCGCCCCCGCCCTGCTGCGCGTCGGCACCGTCCGGCTGATGGGCCACGCGGGCTCGGACGTGGAGCTGTCCTACCGGACCAAGCGGGAGATCGACGCCGACCTGGCGCGCGACCCGCTCGTGGCGACCGCGCGGCTGCTCGTCGAGGCGGGCCTGACCACCCCCGACGAGCTGCTGCTCCGGTACGAGACGACGCGCGAGCACCTGCTGAAGATGGCGATGGAGAGCTCCCGGCGGCCCCGGCTGGTCTCCGCCTTCGACATCGTGGAGCCGCTGGCCCCCCGCACCCCCGCCGCCGTCGCCGCGGCCAGCACCCGGGTCGCGGCGCCGGACGCCAGGGCGAGGGCCTTCGCGGGCAGGCTCCCGGAGCAGGAGGGCCCGCTCACCTTCTCCCAGGCCGTCAACCGCACCCTCGCCGACTCCCTCGCCGCCCACCCCGACACGCTGGTCTTCGGCGAGGACGTGGCCCGCAAGGGCGGCGTCTACGGCGTCACGCGCGGCCTGCAGAAACGCTTTGGCCCCGGCCGGGTGTTCGACACCCATCTGGACGAGCAGTCCGTGCTCGGCCTCGCGCTCGGTTCCGGGGTCTCCGGCCTGCTGCCGGTGCCCGAGATCCAGTATCTGGCGTACCTGCACAACGCCCTGGACCAGATCCGGGGCGAGGCCGCGACGCTCCAGTTCTTCTCCCAGGGGGCCTTCCGCAACCCGATGGTGGTGCGCGTCGCCTCCTACGCCTACCAGAAGGGCTTCGGCGGCCACTTCCACAACGACAACTCCGTCGCCGCGCTGCGCGACATCCCGGGCCTGCTCGTGGCCTCCCCCGCCCGGCCCGACGACGCCGCCTCGATGCTGCGCACCTGCCTCGCCGCCGCCCGCGTCGACGGCAGCGTCTGCGTCTTCCTCGAGCCCATCGCCCTGTACAACACCCGCGACATGTTCGAGGAGGGCGACAACGGCTGGCTCGCCCCGTACGCCCCCCCGGTCCGGTGGGCGGAGACGCACATCCCGATCGGGCGGGCCCGCAGTTACGGCGACGGCCGCGACCTGACCATCGTGACCTTCGGCAACGGCCTGCTGATGAGCCTGCGCGCCGCGGTGCGGCTCACCGCCGAGGGGCACGGCTGCCGGGTCCTGGACCTGCGCTGGCTCTCCCCCCTCCCGGTGGAGGATCTGATGCGGGCCGCCGAGCTGACCGGCAAGGTGCTGATCGCCGACGAGACCCGCCGCACCGGGGGGGTCTCGGAGAGCATCGTCGCCGAGCTGCTCGACGCGGGTTTCACCGGCAGGATCGCCCGGGTGACCTCCTCCGACAGCTTCATCCCGCTGGGCGAGGCGGCCAGGCACGTGCTGCTGTCGGAGGCCGAGATAGAGGCGGCCGCCCGCAAGCTGCTCGGCTGACCCGGCCCCGGTCCGGAATCCCGCAATCCCCTGGTCCGGAATCCCGGAATCGGCCTCACTTCGCCGCCGGAACGTGTTCAATTGATCGCACGCCGTCACGGGTCATGGCTTCGGCCCGCCGGCAGGCCGACCCTCCATTCCCCCGAACAGCAGGAGGTAGTATGCCCGGCGTGGCGTTCAAGAGCACCGTTCAGCGCGTGACGGACCTGGAGGCCTGGGCCTTCAGGACCGGCGAGGACCTCGATGACATCAAGGAGACTCTGCGCGATCTCCCCAAGATCATCCGCGAGGAGGTCATGACCTACACCGCGCCGATGTTCGAAGAGATCATGAACAGGATGGCCACCAAGGAGGATCTCTCCGCTCTCTCCGTCAAGGTGGACGGCCTGGAGACCAAGGTGGACGGTCTGGGGACAAAGGTCGAAGGACTCGAAGCCAAGGTGGACAACCTCGACGGACGGATGGGCTCCATGGAGGGCCGGATGGGCTCCATGGAAGGCCGGATGGACTCCATGGAGGGTCGGATGGATTCCATGGAAGGCAAGCTGGATCTGATCCTGGCCAAGCTCGGCTGATCCTCGTCGGTGGCCCCGGGCCGGTGGTCCGGGGCCCGCGTCAGAGCCAGTCGCGGCGCTTGAAGACCAGATAGAGGGTGAGGCAGACGCCCGCCATGAGCAGGACCGCGAAGGGATAGCCCCACTGCCAGTGGATCTCGGGCATCACGTCGAAGTTCATGCCGTAGATGGTGCCGACGAGGGTGGGGGCGAACAGGATCGCGGCCCAGGCGGAGATCCGCTTGACCTCCTCGTTCTGGGCGTTGCTCGCCTCGGTGAGGTTGGTCATGTGCTCGTTCTGGGCCTGGGCGACCATGGTCGAGTTGACCACGAGGATGTCGTGGAGCATCTGGCGGAAGCCGCTCACCCGCTCGGCGACGGTGATCGCGTGGTCGGCCACGTCCCGCAGGTATCTCTGCAGCTCCTGGTCCACCCCGTACTTGGCGGCCCCCGCGATGAAGCCCTCGATCATGCCGAGGAGCGGCTGGGTGGCCCGCTGGAACTCGATCACCTCGCGCGACAGCTCGTAGATGCGGCGGGAGACCCCGGGTTCGTTGCCGAAGACCTGGACCTCGATCTCGTCGATGTCGTTCTGCAGACCTGCGACCACGGGGGCGTAGCCGTCCACGACCGCGTCGAGGATGGCGTAGAGCACCGCCTGCGGGCCCTGGCCGAGCAGCTCGGGGTCGTGCTGCATGCGGCGGCGGACCTGGGACAGGTCGGGCGCCTCGCTGTGCCGTACGGTGATCACGAAGTTCGGGCCGACGAAGACGTGCAGCTCGCCGAAGTCGACCTCCTCGGCCTCGTCGAGATAGCGGGCCGGGCGGAGGACCACGAACAGGGTGTCGCCGTAGCGGTCGGCCTTGGGCCGCTGGTGGGCGACGATGGCGTCCTCGACCGCGAGCTCGTGCAGGTCGAACTCCTCGGCGACGTTGAGGATGACGCCGTCCTCGGGCCGGTAGAAGCCGATCCAGGCCATGCTGTCGGGGGTGTTCTTCAGGCGTTCGAAGGCCTCGGGCAGCGACTCCGGGGTGGCGGCGCGGTGGCCGTTGACGTAGATCGCGTTGTCGATGACGCGGGAGCGGGGCGGAGCCGGCCGCCCGTCGCCGGCGAACCTGGGGTCCATCGACCGCTCGGGAGACTCCTGACCGGTGCCGGGACGCCCGCGCACCAGGCTCCGCAGGCCCCGCATTCGCCGGTCGGTCACGCGTCTCTCCTCATCGGGCGCTCGTGAACGTCATCGGGCGCTCATGAACTCCTGCAGCGACCGCATCGCGGTGGTACGGATCTTCGCCCTGAGCATCGGGGTCCAGCCGAGGACGATCCCGACCGGCCGGCCCATCGCCATCCTGGACCAGCGCCTGAGGTCGAAGTCGTCGTGGTGGCGGACGATCAGGCCCTCGTCGAAGCGGAAGAGGGCGTCGACCTCGTTGACGACCTTCCTGCCCGTCTTGCCGAAGGTGTAACGGCCGGTCCAGTGCGCCGTACCCTCGTGCGGGCGGGCGGTGACGTCGCGGACGGTCACGGTGAGGTCGGCGCTGCGGCCGAGCAGCATCCGCCACATGCCCATCACCCGGTCGCGCCCTTCGAGGTCCTGGAAGACGGGGTCGCCGAAGGTGACGTCGGGGTGGTAGCAGAGCTCCATCGCGTCGGCGTCGCGGCGCGCGAAGGCGTCGTAGAACGTCTTGATGAGCTCGGCGTTCCGATCGTTCACGAGTTTCTCCCGGTCATCAATGTCCTGCGGACCGAGTGTAGTGCGCGGACAGGTCGAGGAGATTGTCCGCGTTGTGCCAGCACACCGCGCGGAGCCAGTCGTCTCCGAGCCCGAGCCGGTCGAGCGCGTGGAGCTGGTGGGCGTACGGGTGGGGGATGTTCGGGAAGTCGCTGCCGAGCAGGATCTTGCCGGCCAGGCCGAGGTCGCGCAGGCGCGGCAGGAGGCGCGCGGGGAACGGCATGCCGCGCTCGGCGAAGTCGGTGAAGGTCATCGTGGTGTCGAGCCGCACGTTCGGGAAGGTCTCGGCCATCGTGAGGAACGCGTCGTACTCCGGCATGCCGAGGTGCGCGACGATCATCGGCAGGGCCGGGTGGCGGTCCAGCACCCCGCCGATCGGTCCCGGGCCCGTGTGGCGGCCGGGCAGCGGGATCGAGCTGGTGTGCACGACGACGGGCACACCCCGCTCGGCCAGCAGGCCCCACACGTCGTCGATCTCCTCGAGCCGGGGGTCGAAGTCGCCGACCTGGAGGTGAACCTTGAAGATCCGCGCCCCTCGGCCGAGCGCGTCCCGGACGTAGCCGAGGGCTCCAGGTTCGGGGTAGAAGGTGGCCGAGGGAAGACATCCCGGGGTACGGGCGGCGAAGTCGAGCGTCCATTCGTTGAGGCTCACGGCCATGCCCGGCCGGTGCGCGTAGGCCAGCGCGGAGAAGACCCGCACCCCGAGCGCCCGCAGCCCGGCGATCCGCTCCTCCGGGGGCAGCCGGTAGTGGATCGGCCACCCTTTCCCCATCAAGGGGCCGCCGTGCTCGAAATGGTGCCAGACTCGGCGTTCCATCCGCTCCGGCAGGAAGTGGACGTGCACGTCCGCCAGACCGGGCAGGCCCAGTCCTCGCCACCAGGCGGGGACGCCCGCGTCGTCGAGTTCCGGAATCATGTTCGGCACGGTTCCGACTTTATCGCCAGCACACCGGCAGTCGTGGGACGCTTTGCTCTCACATCGCGAAGGAGAAACGAGCGTTGTCCGACCTCTGGGTGACCCTGACCACGACCCGTTCCGGGCCGCCCCTGTGGGTCGTGCTGCTGTCCGCCCTGGTCGCGCTGGGCGTGGTGTCGTGGTCCACGTCGTGGCAGCTGTCGCGGGGGCTGATCACCATCGCCCACGAGGGCGGGCACGCGCTGGTGGCGCTGCTCACCCGGCGCAAGCTGGAGGGCATCCGGCTGCACTCCGACACCTCCGGCGTGACCCTGACCCGGGGAAAGCCCCGGGGATTCGGCATGATCCTCACCGCCGCCGCCGGATACGTCACCCCGTCCCTGCTGGGGCTGGGCGGGGCGTGGCTGACCGCCTCCGGGTACGTGGCGGTGCTGATCACGCTCGTGATCGGGCTGCTGTTCTGCATGCTGCTGATGATCCGCAACCTGTTCGGCGTGGTGAGCCTGCTCGCCACCGGGGGCGCCATCTTCGCCTTCACCTGGTACGCGGCGCCCGACATGGACGCCGTCCTCGCCTACCTGGCCGTGTGGTTCCTGCTGCTGGGAGGCGTACGGCCGATCGTGGAGCTCCAGCGCAAGCGGCGCCGCCACCAGGCGCCCGACTCCGACGCCGACCAGCTCGCCAGGCTCACCTTCATGCCCGGCGGGTTCTGGGTGTTCCTGTTCCTGGTGGTGGCGGGGGCGTGCCTGGTGGCCGGGGCCTACCTGCTGCTGCCCTCGGCGCTCAGGCTCATCTGAGGTTCTCGAGGCGCTTGAGGCCTTGAGGCCTTGAGGCCCTGCCTCGTCCGAAGCCCGCCGAAAGCACCCAAGCCTGTTCGGGGCCCGTCCATCGGAGGCCCGAGCTTCTCGGAAGTTCGAGCTTGTTCGAATCGGGCTCGTCGAAAGCCCGGGTTTCTCGGAGGGCCGGGCTCATCGGGGGACGGGCTTGTCGAGGGAGCGGGCTCGGCGAAAGTCCGGGCTCGTCGAAGGGGCGGGCTCGTCGAAAGTCCGGGCTTGCCGGGGAAAGCAGCGGCCGGTTCGCCGCCCGCCGGTCCTCGCGGTCGCGGCCTGAGACGCCTGAGACGCCCGAAAGGTGTGAGGCGCCAGAGGCGCCGAGGATGCCGGATACGGCGTCATCTACACCACCGACACGTCCGGTCCCACGGCCGCCGCCATCACCGGCGAGAGGCCCCGCAACAAAACGGTCACGATTTACGGCGAGGGTATTAGAAGCACTAATCACTGTATTTCATGCTGGCGTTGTGACACCCCTTGACCTTCCGCATCAGGCCACGAAGCCACCCTTCTTTATTGACACTTAACGGCTTTTTTGAGTTTATTATCGGGGATATCATTTCTCCTGCGAGAGGCGTTCCATGCCCCACCCCGCTTACCTCGCAGGAGCGGCCGGGGTGGGCGTCCTGCTGGCCTCGCTGGGCATGACGCTCGTGCTCGTCCTGCGCCTCAGGCGGCTTCGCGCCGAGCGGGAGAGGGCACTCACCAGGGCGTACGAGGGGTTCGCCCGCGACATGCACGACATCGTGGGGCACTGGCTCTGGCTCGCGTCCATCAGGGGGGAGCTCGCCCACCGCAGGGCGAACGGCGACGCGCGCCTGCGCGAGGACCTGGAAGAGGTGCTGCGGGCGGTGCGGCAGGCCGCGCACGCCGTGCGGAACGTGTCGGCGGCCCGCCACCGGCTGTCGTTCCCCGGCGAGGTCGCGCGGGCCAGGACCCTGATGGAGGGCTTCGGGGCCTACTGCTCGGTCCGGGTGGACGTGGACGGGCTTCCCGACGCCGTGAGCGCCACGCTGGGCGCCGTGGTCCGCGAGGGCGTGACGAACATGCTGCGGCACAGCCAGGTGAAGCGGTGCGCGATCGAGCTGGTCGAGAGCGACGGCCGGCTGCGCCTCACCGTCGTCAACGACGGAGCCCCCCGGCGGGAGACCCCCTCCACCGGCAGCGGCGTGGACAACCTGGACCACCGGGTGGGCGAGCTGGGCGGCACGGTACGGGTGGCCGGCGGCACCGACGGGTGGTTCACCCTGATAGCCGAGGTTCCGGGTAATTTTTCCGAATAACCTTCACGTCCGGCACGAAAGCGCAGGTAGCGCACACCGTCACGGTCGACACTGTGAGTTTCGCATATACGAGTGGTTGAGTTTGTAACTAGTGGTTTCTCGGGTTATCCGTAATTCTCTCTTCTGGAAGACAGCAGGGGAGAATGCCGTGGATGACCAGTATGAGCTTTATTGTCTGGCGGACCCGCTTTTTTATGACACGCTTGACGGCCGCCGGGGAGATCACCCCGATTTCGCGCTCGCTGCCCGGGATGTCCCGGAGGGCTGGCAGCACCAGGCGACCGACACCTGGATGCACTACGCGCCGCTCGCCGGCCGCACCCCCGCCCAGGGCTGGAAGATCCACGTCTCCGCCCGCGCCGAGGACGCCGACCGTGCCATAGAGGCGGTCTGGGACTACTGCGTCCCCCGCGACATCGCGTTCAAGTTCCTGCGCAGCCTGCCGGTCATGACCATGCTGAACTCCAAGGCCGCCCCCCGCGGCGCCAGCGGGAAGCTCGTGACGATCTACCCGGTGGACGAGGCGCAGCTGGAGCTCACGCTCAAGGAGCTCGACGAGCTGCTGCGGGGCGTCGAGGGGCCGTACATCCTCAGCGACCTCCGCTACGGCCAGGGCCCGCTCTTCGTGCGGTACGGCGGTTTCGCCGGGCGGCGCTGCCTGGCCGACAACGGCGAGCTGGTGCTGGCCATCGAGGACGGTGAGGGGCGGCTCGTCCCCGACGTGCGGGAGCCCGCGTTCGGCGTGCCGTCCTGGGTGACGCTGCCCGCCTTCCTGGAATCCCACGTGGCCGCCCGCAACGCGGTCACCACCGAGGGCCTGCCGTACCGGGTCGAGAGCGTCATGCAGTTCTCCAACGGCGGCGGCGTCTATCTGGGAGAGGACCTGCGCACCGGGGAGCGGGTCGTGCTGAAGGAGGCCCGCCCGCACGCCGGCCTGGACGCCGCCGGCCGGGACGCGGTGGCGCGGCTGGCGCACGAGCGCGACATGCTGGAGCGCCTGGCCGGGCTGGACGCGGTGCCCGCGCTGATCGACTACTTCACCCTGGGCGGGCACCACTTCCTGGTCGAGGAGTTCGTCGACGGCAACCCGCTCCAGCGGCAGCTCGTGCACAAGTACCCGCTGACCAGGGCGACCTGCGACGACGAGGCCATCGCCGAGTACACCGCCTGGGTGCTCGACACGCTCCCCAAGGTGCGCCGGGCGGTGGAGTCCCTGCACGAGCGCGGGGTGGTCTTCGGCGACCTGCACCCGAACAACATCCTCGTGACCGAGGACGGCCGCCTCGCACTGATCGACTACGAGGTGGCGACCCTCACCGAGGACCGGGGCCGCGCGGCGCTCGCCCACCCGGCGTTCGGCGCGCCGGCCGACCGGCAGGGGGTCGACGTCGACCTGTACGCCCTCGCCTGCCTCTGCCTCGGGCTGTTCGCCCCCCAGCTCACGATCATGCTGCCGCTCGACCGCGCCAAGGTGGCCGACCTGGCCAGGCTGATCGGCGACACCTTCCCCGTGCCGCGCGAGGTGCTCGACGAGGCGGTCCTGACCGTCACGGGCCCCGAGCCCAAGGCGGCCACCCCGTACCCGAAGCCGGGGCTCGACGACTGGCCGACGCTCAGGGAGGCGATGACCCGGGCCATCCTGGCGAGCGCCACCCCCGAGCGCGAGGACCGGCTCTTCCCCGGCGACGTCGCCCAGTTCCAGCCCGGCGGGGGCGTCAACCTCGCGTACGGCGCGGCGGGTGTCCTCTACGCGCTGGCCGCCACCGGGGCCGAGCGCCGTCCCGAGTACGAGGACTGGCTGCGCGCGAAGGCGCTCGCCCCCGACCCGGGGACGGGGATCGGGTTCTACGACGGCCTGCACGGCGTGGCCTACGTGCTCGACCTGCTCGGGCACCGCCAGGACGCGATCGACACCGCCGACCTGTGCCTGCGCCAGAAGTGGGAGTCGCTGGAGCTCGGCCTGTTCGGCGGCCTGGCCGGCATGGGCCTGAACCTCCTCCACCTGGGCGGGACCACCGGCGAGCGGACCTTCACCGAGGTGGCACTGCAGATCACCGGCATCTGCTCCGACAGGCTGGGCGGGCCCGACGACGTACCGGAGGTCAGCGGCGGCAGCCACCCCCGCGCCGGGCTGATGTACGGCTCCTCCGGGCCCGCTCTCCTCTTCCTGCACGCCTACGAGCGCACCGGCGACGCGTCGATGCTCGACAGGGCGGCCGTGGCGCTCCGGCAGGACCTGCGGCGCTGCGTCGCCGGCGAGGACGGGACCCTCCAGGTCAACCAGGGCTGGCGCACGCTGCCCTACCTGGACGAGGGGTCGGTGGGCATCGGCATGGTCCTCGCCCGCTACCTCGCCCACCGCGAGGACGAGGACTTCCGCACCGCGCTCGACGGCTGCCGGCGCGTCACCCGGGGACGCTACTTCGTGCAGTCCGGCCTGTTCACCGGCCGGAGCGGCATGATCGGCGGCCTCGGCTGGGGCCTGGGCCCCGAGCCCGGCGCCCCCTCCGCCGACCACGGAACCGGCCACGGAACCGGCCACGATGCTGGCCACGGTGCCGACCACACAGACCTGGCCGAGCAGCTCCGCGGGCTGGACTGGCACGCGCTGCCCCACGGCGGCGGGCTGGCCTTCCCCGGCAACCAGCTGCTCAGGCTTTCGATGGACTTCGCGACCGGTACGGCCGGAGTCCTGTTCGCGATGAGCGCCGTGCTGCGGGACCGGCCGGTGTTCCTCCCCTTCATCGAGCCGCCCGGCGGCACGAGCGCCCCGTCAGGGGTGTCCGCGCACGGATCCGCCGGGCGGTTTGGCTCCCGTCACGACGCACAGCGGAAGGAGGTGTAACGACATGGTTCTTCTCGACCTGCAGTCCCTGGAGGCCCCCACCGGCGGCGGTGGTGGCGGTGGCGGCAGCACCCTCACGGTCCTGGGCTGCAACTCCGGCAAGCCCAGCAACCTGAGCGTCGCCCTCTGCCACTAGGCAACCCGGTTTTTCCGATATCGGTTCCCATCAGAAGTGAGGCAATCCCATGGTCCTTCTCGACCTGCAGTCCCTGGAGGCCCCCACCGGCGGCGGTGGCGGTGGCGGTGGCGGCGGCAGCACCCTCACGGTGCTCGGCTGCGAGTCCCACAAGCCCAGCAACCTGAGCGTCGTCCTCTGCCACTAGTCCTCCCGTTCCACAGAACCCGTAGAACCCGTAGAACCCGTAGAAACGGAGCACCTCCCATGGTCCTTCTCGACCTGCAGTCCCTGGAGACCCCCACCGGCGGCGGCGGCCACGGCGGCGGCGGGGGCAGCACCCTCACCGTCCTGGGCTGCAACTCCGGCAAGCCCAGCAACCTGAGCGTCGCCCTCTGCCACTAGGCATTCGCTTTTCCCGATATCGGTTCTTCCCATCAGGTTCCCAGCAGAAGTGAGGCAATCCCATGGTCCTTCTCGACCTGCAGTCCCTGGAGACCCCCGACGGCGGCGGCCACGGCGGTGGCGGCGGTAGCACGCTGACGGTGCTCGGCTGCAACTCCGGCAAGCCCAGCAACCTGAGCGTCGCGCTCTGCCACTAGTGAGACCCCGTGCCCGGGACGGCCAGCGACGGCGGCCGTCCCGGGCACTCCCGTGCCGGGCGGGTCCTGGACGTCGATGACGCTGCCAGGAAAGCCGGAAAAGCAGGAAGAAGTACGGAAAGTCGGAAAGTTCGCGAAGTCGGGGAAATTTCGGGAAGTCCGAGGAGGAGCCAACGTGCGGGCAGCGGACCGGCTGGTGGCCGACACCGTACGGCGTGGCGGGCCCTGGCTGGCCGTCCTCGCGGTCACCTCCGTCCTGGGCGCGTTCGCGCAGCTCGCGCTCCCGCTCGTGCTGGGCCGGACGGTCGACGAGCTCGTGGCCGGTACGACCGGCGCGTCCGGCACCTCGGGTACGCCCGGCGGCACCGGCGCGGCGACCTGGCTCGCCGCCTGCGCCGCCGCCGTGATCCTGACCGTGGTCTGCGACACCCTCGGCGTCTGGGCCGCCGGATCGAGCGGCGCGCGCTCCTCGGCCTGGCTCAGGAACCGGGTCGTGCGGAACGTGCTCGGTGTCGGGCCGGTGATCACCCGGAGGTTCCCCGAGGGAGACCTGGTCACCCGGATGGGCCTGAACACCGAGGAGATCGGGCGCGCCCCCGAGTCGATCGTCACCGGGGCCGCGCTGGTCATCCCCACCGCGGGCGCCGTGGTGGCCCTCACCCTCATCGACCCGCTGCTGACCGTGACGCTGGTCGCCGGGCTCGTCCTCATCGCGCTCGTCCTGCGGGCCTTCCTCAGCGTGAGCACCTCCATAGCGGGCGACTACCAGGCGGCGCAGAGCGACATCGCCGCCCGCCTGGTCGACGCCCTCGCCGGGGCCCGTACGATCGCCGCGGCCGGTACCGCCGACCGGGAGCGCGCGCGGGTGCTCACCGCCCTGCCCCGGTTGCGCGGGCACGCCATGGACATGTGGCGGGCCAACGCGCGGGCCGGGGTGCAGGCGGGGGCGGTGGTCCCGCTGCTGGAGGTGGCCGTGCTCGGGGTGGGCGGGCTGCGCCTGGCCGCCGGCGACCTCACGGCCGGGGAGCTGTACGCCGCCGCCCGCTACGTCGTGCTCGGCGCCGGTCTCGGCTCGGCACTGGGCTACGTCAGCCGCCTGGCCAGGGCGCGGGCCGCCGCGGCCAGGGTGGAGGAGCTGACCGCCGAGAGCCCGCGGGCCTACGGCACGTGCCCGCTGCCCACCGGTCCCGGCACACTCGAACTTCGCGGCGTCGACGCGGGCGGCCTGCGCGACGTCGACCTCGTCATCCCCGGCGGGCAGGCGGTGGCCGTGGTCGGCCGCTCGGGCGCGGGCAAGTCCCTGCTCGCCGCGGTCGCCGGACGGCTGGTGGACCCGCGCCACGGCACGGTCCTCCTCGACGGCGTGCCGCTGCCCGACCTCTCCCGCGAGTCGCTGCGCCACGCCGTCGGGTACGCCTTCGAGCGCCCGGCGCTGCTCGGCGACACCGTCGCCGCCGCCGTCGCCCTGGGACTCGACGCTCCCGCCGTCGTCCCCGGCACCGGCCGCCACGGCCGTCGCACCCGTACCGGCGCAGGGTCCGGCCACCATGACCGGGACGGCCGGGCGGACGGGAGGGACGAGGTCGTGCGGGCGGCGGCGCGGGCGGCCCGCGCCGACGCCTTCGTCCGGCGGCTCCCCCTGGGGTACGACACGCCGCTGGAGGAGGCGCCCATGTCCGGCGGTGAACGGCAGCGGCTCGGCCTGGCCCGCGCCTTCGCGCAGGGATGGCGCCTGCTCATCCTGGACGACGCCACCTCCAGCCTGGACACCGTCACCGAGCGCCAGGTCGCCCGCGCGCTCTCCAGGGAGCTGCGCGACCGCACGCGGCTGATCGTGACCCACCGGGTGGCGACGGCGGCGGCGGCCGACCGGGTGATCTGGCTGGACGACGGCCGGGTGCGCGCGTGCGGCGGCCACCGGGCGCTCTGGGCCGACCCGGCCTACCGCGCCGTCTTTCAGACCGGCACGTCCTCCCAGGCCGACGCTCCCCCGCGACCGGACGCGTCCTCATGGGCCGACACGTCCTCACCACCGGTGGGCGTCCCCTCACCGGCGGGCACGTCGTTCCAGACGGACGCGTCCTTCCGGCCGGGTTCCTCCTCTCCGCCGGGCACCTCCAGCACGGTAGGCGCCTCCTCCCCGGCGGGCACGTCGTTCCAAGCGGACGCGTCCTCCCAGGCCGACGCGTCCTTCCGGCCGGGCGCCTCCTCCCCGGCGGGCACGTCCCGCACGGCGGGCACCTCCTCCCCGGCGGGCACGTCGTTCCAAGCGGGCACCTCTTCCAGGGCGGGCAGGTCGTGAATCCTCCGGACCGGCACATCGAGCACGTCGGGCACGTCGGGAACGTCGTCGACAGGCCCCTGCGGCGGGCGCTCAGGCGGGACCCGTACCAGCTGGTCAGGCTCGCGGGCTGGTCCGTCGCGGAGACGGCGCCCTCGCTGGTCATCGGCCTCGCCATCGCGCGGGCGATCGACGACGGCTTCGGCGCGGGACGTCCCGCGACCGGGTTCGCCTGGCTAGCCCTGCTCGGCGGCGCGTGGCTGCTCGCCGCGGTCGGCGCGCGGCAGGTGGTGATGGCCGTCGCCTCGATCGTGGAGCCGTTCCGCGAGGAACTGCTCGCGCACGTCGTCGACGACGCGCTGCGCCACTCGGTCAGGTCGGGACGGGGACCGGGGGCGGCGGCGGTGGCCCGCTCCAACCTGCAGGTCGAGCTGGCCCGCGACGCCTTCGCCTCGGTCATCACGGTGGTCAGGTCGTTCGCGTTCACCGTGGTGAGCGTCATGATCGGGCTGGCGACCCTCGTGCCCGAGGTGCTCGCGCTGGTGCTGCCGCCCTTCGTCGCGGGCCTCGTCATCTTCCTGCTGTCGCTGCGCGCCCTGGCCAGGCGGCAGCGGGACTTCATCCTCGCCGACGAACGCACCGCCGAGGCGCTCGCCACCATGGTGGGCGGGCTGCGCGACATCACCGCCTGCCGCGCCGAGGAGCGGATGGCGGACGACGTCGGCCTGCGGGTGGCGGAACAGGCCCGCGCGGCCCGGTCGCTGGCGCGGGTGACCGCGCTGCGCACGCTGTCGCTGGCGGTGGGCGGCTGGCTGCCGGTCCTGCTGGTGCTGGCCGCGACCCCCTGGCTGGTGGGCGAGGGCGCGGGCGCCGGGGTGATCCTGGGCGCCCTCGCCTACGTCACGCAGTCGCTGGCGCCCGCGCTCGGCAACCTCGTGGAGGGGCTGGGCATCAACGGGGTCCGGCTGCGGGTGGCGCTCGGCCGGCTGCTGCGCGACGGCGACCCGCCCGTACGGGCGCGCGGGCGGCTCTCCGCGCGGGACGGCGAGGCCGGGGCGGCCGCCGAGCTGCGCGGCGTGACGTTCGCGTACGGCCCGCACGCGGAACCGGTGATCGACGGCCTGGACCTGTCGATCCCCGAGGGTGACCACATCGCGGTCGTGGGCCCCAGCGGCATCGGCAAGTCCACCCTCGCCGCGCTCCTGACCGGGCTGCTCGCGCCGGGGGCGGGCCGGATCCTGGCGCGCGGGGTGCCCGCCGACCGGCTCGACCCGGCCGACCGGGTGCTGATCCCGCAGGAGGCGTACGTCTTCCGCGGCTCCCTGCTGGAGAACCTGACCTACCTGGCCGACGCCTCGCGGGAGGCGGTGGACGAGGCGGTGGACGCGGTCGGCCTGGCGAGCCTGGTGGCGCGGCTGGGCGGCTACTCCGCCGAGATCGACTCCGGCATGCTGTCGCCCGCCGAACGGCAGCTGGTCGCCCTGGCCCGCGCCTACCTCGCCCCGGCCCGGCTGGTGATCCTCGACGAGGCGACGTGTCACCTGGACCCGGCCGCCGAGGCTCGCGCCGAGGAGGCGTTCGCCCGCCGGGGCGGCACGCTCCTCGTCATCGCCCACCGGCTGAGCTCCGCCCTGCGGGCCCGGCGGATCCTCGTCATGGACGGCACCAGCGTCCGGCTGGGCACCCACGAGGAGATGCTCGCCTCCTCCCCGCTCTACGCCGACCTGGCCGGGCAGTGGGACCCGTCGAACGTGCGGGAGCCGGTGCCGTGATTCCCGTCGAACGCGCGGGAGCCGGTGCCGTGATTCCCGTCGAGCACGCGGGAACCGGTGCCGTGATTCCCGTCCAGAGCCCCAGGCCTTCATCCGGAGGAACGCGATGATCTACCCTCCCGCCGAGCGGCGACCGGTCGTCGACCACCTCCACGGCCACGCCGTGCCCGACCCGTACCGGTGGCTGGAGGATCCCGGCAGCCCGGAGACGCGGAGCTGGTCGGCGGCCCAGGAGGAGCTGTGGCGTGAGCACGCGGCCACGCTGCCGGGACGTGACCGGTGGCGCTCGCGGGTGGCGGCGCTGACCGGCGCCGGGTCCGTCGGCACGCCGATGTGGCGCGGCGGCGGCAGGTTCTTCCTGCGCCGCACCGCCGCGCAGGAGCACGCGGTCCTCTACCGCACCGGCCCCGACGGGGTGGAGGAGACGCTGATCGACCCGATGGAGCTCGACCCGAGCGGGCTGACCACCCTCGACCACTGGCAGCCCGACCTGGACGGCAGGCTGGTGGCGTACCAGCTGTCCAGGAGCGGGGACGAGCGGTCGGAGCTGCGGGTGATGGACGTCGCCACCCGCCGGGTGGTGGACGGCCCGATCGACCGCTGCCGGTACGCGCCCGTGGCGTGGCTGCCCGACGGGAAGGCGTTCTTCTACGTCCGCGCCCGCCAGGTCCGCCTGCACCGGCTCGGCACCCCGGCCGAGAACGACGCCGTGATCATGGGTGAGGAGCGCTCGTACGGGCTGGGGATCAGCTACAACGGGCGCTGGCTCACGGTCTCGGCGATGGCGGGCGACGGCAACGACCTGTGGATCGCCGACCTGTCGTCCTCCTCCCCCGAGCGTCCCGACCTGCGGGTGATCCAGCGGGGGGCGGGCGCGGTGACGGCGCCCGCCGTCGGCCGCGACGGGCGCCTGTACCTGCTCACCACCCTGGACGCGCCGCGGGGGCGGCTGTGCGTGGCCGACCCCGCGCGGCCGGGCCCCGAGCACTGGATCGGCCTGGTCGGCGAGGACCCGGAGGCGGTGATCGGCGAGTTCGCGATCGCCGGGCAGGAGCTCCTCGTCGGCTGGACCCGGCACGCGGTGAGCGAGATCAGCGTCCACGACCTCGCGACCGGGAGGCGGCGCGGTTCGGTGCCGCTGCCCGGCCTCGGTTCGGCCGGGGGGCTGACCACCCGCCCCGAGGGCGGCCACGAGGTCTGGTTCACCTACACCGACAGCGTCACGCCCGCGGGGGTGCACCGCTACGACACGCGCACCGGGCTGACGTCGCCGTGGAGCGCCGCGCCCGGCGCCGTGGAGGTGCCGGAGCTGGAGGCCAGGCAGCTGGTCTTCGCCTCGGCGGACGGCACACCGGTGCGGATGGTCGTGCTGGCCCGGCCCGGCTCTGGCCCCAGGCCCACGATCCTGTACGGCTACGGCGGGTTCGGGCTCTCGCTCACGCCGTCGTACTCCAGCTACATCCTGCCCTGGGTCGAGGCGGGCGGGGTCTTCGCCCTCGCCCAGCTGCGCGGCGGCGGCGAGGAGGGCGCGGCCTGGCACCGCGACGGCATGCTGGAGCGCAAGCAGAACGTCTTCGACGACTTCGCGGCGGCGGCCGAGAAGCTCGTCGCGGACGGCTGGACCACTCCTGACCGGCTGGGCGCGTGTGGCGAGTCGAACGGCGGGCTGCTGGTGGGCGCCGCGCTGACGCAGCGCCCCGACCTGTTCGCCGCCGCCGTCTGCTCGGCGCCGCTGCTCGACATGGTCAGGTACGAGCGGTCGGGGCTCGGCCCGTCGTGGCGTCCGGAGTACGGTTCGGCCGACGACCCCGAGCAGCTGGGCTGGCTGCTGGGCTACTCCCCCTACCACCGGGTCGTCGAGGGCGTCGGCTACCCGGCGACGCTGCTGACCACGTTCGGCGGCGACTCCCGCGTCGACCCCATGCACGCGCGCAAGATGTGCGCGGCGCTGCAGGCGGCGACGTCGGGCCCGCGGCCGATCCTGCTGCGCCACGAGGGCGACGTCGGCCACGGCTCCCGCTCGGCGAGCCGCGCCGTCGACCTCGCGGCGGACATGCTCGCCTTCCTCGCCGCCCACACCGGCCTGGAGGCCGGTACGTGAAGCCGGGACCGTCGGCGTGAGCCCGAATCTCCTTACGTGAAGCCGGGACCGTCGGCGTGAGCCCGGATCTTCGCGTGTGAAGCCGGGATCGTCGGCGTGGGTCCCGGTCGTCGCCACCGGCTCGGTCGGGGTCGTACGCGTGTCGCGCCCTTCCCGAGCGTCTCACTGACGGCACCCGCTGACGGCACCCGTTGGCAGCACCCCGTGAGCAGCGCCCCGCCGGCGCGCTCGCGGAAGGCCTCAGTCTCGGGCGAGCAGCCACGCGCCCGTCACGCGCGACGTGGCCCGCGACGGCGGGAGATCCGTGGTGCGCAGCACGCCCAGCCGCTGGGTGGCGCGGGTCAGGGCGACGTAGAGGTTGTTGAGCCCGCGCGGCGACTCGGCGGCGATCAGGCCCGGCTCGACCACCAGCACCTCGTCGAACTCCAGGCCCTTGGCCCGCCCGACGTCCAGCACGACGACGGGACGTGGCGCGACCGGGTCCTCGCCGACCGACGCCTCCGGCACGCCCGCCACGATCGCGGAGCCGAGCGGCTCCAGCAGCGAGTCGGGCGTGATGACCGCCAGCCTCCGGCCGGTCAGCCCGGCGGCCTCGGTCGCGACGATCTCGACCAGCCGGCCGGTGAGCTCCCCGGGCGGCACGCGAAGCCCCCGGGGCTCGACGCCGCTCTCCCGCACCGAGACGGGCGCCTCCAGGCCTGCGTCGATCTCGGCCAGCACGTCGGCGGCGACGGCCATGATCTCGGCAGGCACCCGGTAGTTCCGCGTGAGCTGCTCGAGCCGCCAGCGCCCCTTGACATAGGGGTCGAGCACCCGTTCCCACGACAGGGTGCCCGCCGGGTCGCCGCTCTGCGCCGTGTCGCCGACGACGGTCATCGACCTGGCCGGGCATCTGCGCATCAGCAGCCGCCAGGCCATCTCCGACAGCTCCTGCGCCTCGTCGACGATCACGTGTCCGAACGCCCACGTCCGGTCGGCCGCCGCGCGCTCGGCCGGGGTGCGGTGGTCCGTCTCCCGGTGCCGCTCGGCGAGCGTGTCCGCGTCGACCAGGTCGTTGACCGTGAGGATCTCGGCCTCCTGGTCGTCCTCCAGGTCGGTGGCCCGCGAGCCCATCGCGACGTCCAGCACGCCCTGGGCGTAGGAGACCCGCTCGCGCCGCTCGTGCTCCTCGCGGAGCCGCTCCGCCCGGGTGTCCTCGCCGAGCAGTTCGGCAGCCTCGTCCAGCAGCGGCACGTCGGCGGGTGACCAGCCGCCGCCCGGCTCCCGCAGCAGCAGCGCCCGTTCCCCGGGAGTGAACCCCGGTGTCGCGGAGGCGATTCGGTCCCGGGAGCCGAACAGGTCCGTGAGCAGCCGCTGCGGCGTCAGGTCGGGCCAGAGCTCGTCGAGCGCGGCCCGGACCGCCTCGTCGGTGAGCATCTCCCGGCGGATGTCCTCCACCTGGCCGTCGTCCAGCAGGCGCTCGCCGTCGAACGGATCGGTGCCGACGCGTTCGGCGTACCGCTCGGCGAGGGCCCTGCTGATCTCACCGACCACGATCGGCCTGGCCGGGTTGTGCGGGGACAGGGAGCCTCGTGCCATGTCGCGCGCCCGCTCGCAGGTCCGCCGGTCCAGGCGCAGCGTCTGTCCCTCGTACTCCACGTCGAGGTGGTCCTCCGGCACCCACTCGCGGTCGCGTACGGCGGCGGCGACCACCTCGGCCATCGCCGCCCGCCCCTTCACCTCGGTGGTCCCGGGCGTCTCCTCGCGTTCCGCGGTCACCCCGGGGTACAGCTCGCCGACGGTCGACAGGAGCACGCTCGTCTCGCCCAGCGCGGGAAGCACGTTCCCCACGTAGCGCAGGAACGCGGCGTTCGGTCCGATCACCAGCACGACCCGCCGCGCCAGCCGCCGCCGGTGGGTGTAGAGCAGGTAGGCCGCGCGGTGCAGCGCCACCGCGGTCTTTCCCGTCCCCGGCCCGCCCTGCACGACGAGCACCCCGGTGTGCCCGGACCGGATGACACGGTCCTGCTCGGCCTGGATCGTCTGGACGATGTCGGTCATCCGGCCGGTCCGGCCGGCGTTCAGGGCGGCCAGCAGGGCGGCCTCGCCCGCGAGCCCCTCGTGCCCGGCGCCCGCCGCGGACGCGAGGTCGAGCCACTCGTCGTGGATCTCGGTCACCGTGCGGTTGCGGTCCTTGATGTGCCGGCGCAGCCGGACGCCCTCCGGCGTGACCGCGGTGGCGAGGTAGAACGGGCGGGCGGCCGGTGCCCGCCAGTCGATGAGCAGCGGGGCCGCGTCCTCCGCGTCCCCGGCGTCCCCGGCGTCCTCCGCGTCGTCGAGCATGCCCATCCTGCCGATGTGGCGGCACTCGCCGTCGAGCATGTCGAGCCGCCCGAAACACAGGCCGTTCCCGGCCGCGTCGAGCCGGGCGAGGCGTTCGGCGTAGGCGGCGTGGGCGGCGTCCTTCTCGACGCGCGCCTGGGCGTTGCCGCCGGAGGTCGCGAGCACCTGCGCCAGCCGTCCGGTGAGGTGTTCGCGGAGTTCGTCGAGCCGGTCGTACAGCACCGACACGTACTCCCGCTCCTCACGCAGCGCCTCGTTTGACAATCTCACTCCTCGTGATATAATTAACCAGCAGACGTATTTTTCTGCACAATGGACGATGAGTAGCGTAAGCCCTTTCGGCGCGCCCGTCCAACTTCTTCGCGCCCGTCGTCGAACGGCGCCTTTCAATGGCACAGGTAATTACGCCTTTTAATGTCCAGCCGTATTAATTCCGTCGGCCACAACCGGCCTCTTCGGCCGCCGGCCGCACCGCGGGTGCGCAAGTCGTGACTCGGCATGATCATGTACAGTTGACGCCACGATTCCATCCCCATTCCGAGCGGCGGCCAGAGAAAGGCAATGGAATATGCGGATAGCAGCCATCGATCGGGTGAAACTGATTTTCGCCCTGTTCGACGTGGACGGCACCGGTTATCTGGAGGCCGGCGACTTCGAACGCATGGCGGCCCGCGTCGTCGCGGTGGCCGCCGATTCCGACGACGCCGCCAAGGCCGCCATGCTGGCCGCCTTCCGGCACTACTGGACGGCTCTCGTCACCGACCTGGACGCCGACCACGACGGCCGTGTCAGCTTCGAGGAGTACGCCGCGTGCGTCCTCTCCCCCGAGCGCTTCGACGCGGCGATCACCGACTTCGCCGAGGCGCTGGCCGCGCTGGGCGACCCGGACGGCGACGGGCTCATCGAGCGGGGCGTCTTCGTGGCGCTCATGACGGCCATCGGCTTCGAGCGCGCGAACATCGACGCCCTCTTCGAGGCGTTCGGGCCGTCGGAGGACGACCGGATCACGGTCCCGGTCTGGATCACCGGCATCAAGGACTACTACCACCCGGACAAGACCGGCATCGCGGGCGACCGCCTGGTCGACGGGCTGGTCTGACCGGGGTCCCGGTGGCCCGGCACATCCGGTTTTCGGCTTCGGCGTGAGCGTAGGCGTAGGCGTTGAGCGTAGATGTAGGCGTAGACGTAGGTGTAAGGAGGGCACGTGCCAGGTGTCGAGGACGGCGTCGGCCTGACCGCTCTCATGGTCGCCGCCGCGCGGGCGATCGAGACCCACCGGCCCGACGCCCTGGCCGGCGACACCTACGCCGAGCACTTCGTACGCACCGCCAGGGTGTCCGCGACCTGGCCGGTCCGCCCGGAGGAGGTGACCGGCGGGGACGCCAACCCGCTGTGGGGCAGGCTGGGACGCTATTTCGGCCTGCGTACCCGCGTCCTCGACGACTCCCTCACCCGCTCGGCCCACGCGGGCGCCCGGCAGGTCGTGCTGCTCGGCGCGGGCCTCGACACGCGGGCCTTCCGGCTCGGCTGGCCGCCCGGCCTGGTCGTCTACGAGATCGACCGCGACGGCGTCCTGAAGTTCAAACAACACGTGCTCGACGGTCTCGCCGCCGTCCCGGCGGCCACCCGCCGCCCGATCGCGGTCGATCTGCGTGACGACTGGGCCCACGCGCTGCTGAGCAGGGGCTTCGACCCGGCCGTGCCGACCGCGTGGCTGGCCGAGGGCCTGCTGCTTTATCTCCCACCGGCCGCCGAGCGGCGGCTCATCGACACCGTCGACCACCTGAGCGCCGAGGGGAGCACCCTGTTCTTCGAGGTCAAGCTCGGGCCGGAGTCTCCGGAGGTCCGCGCCGGCCCCATCTACGCCGCGACCAGGCGGCAGATCGGCGTCGACCTGCCCGCCCTGTTCGACAGGGAGCCGCGTCCCGACTCCGTCGGCCACCTGAGGGACCGGGGCTGGTCCGTCACGGTTCACACCCCCTTCGACTTCGCCCGCCGCCACGGTCGCGGCCCGCTCCCCGAGCCGAACGACGCCCTGTCGAGCAACCGCTGGATGTTCGCCGACAAATCCGGCACGAGCCTCTGATCGGTTTCTTCGCCGTGAACGCCCGGCCGTGAACGCCCGGGTCCCGATGTCCGGAACACGGGCGTTCACGGCGGGAAAACCCCTTTTGATTATCGAGAATGGTTTTCTGGAGTCATCCACGGTGAGTGCCGGGAATGTTTTCCCGTACGGGTGTTGAACGCGTCGCCGACGTGCTTCCCATGGCCCACACCTCGAAAAGCGCCTCCCGTGTCACGCCCTGAGAACCGGCGGCTCACCTCCGTGGGACCCGGGTCCGGCGTCGGTCGGCTCGCGTACGTGCCACCCGCCCGGCGGTCAGATGAGGTGACCGCCCCACCCGCCCGGCGGTCAGGTGAGATGACCGCCGCCCGAGCCCGCGCGCGGGCCGCGGAAGGCGCGGCGATAGGCGTGCGGCGTGGTGCCCAGGCAGCGGGCGAAATGGTGACGCAAGGTGGCGACCGACCCGAATCCGGCCCGTTCGGCGACGAGGGTGACCGGCTCGTCGGTGCTCTCCAGATGGCGCTGGGCCAGCAGGACGCGCCGGCCGGTGAGCCACTGGAGCGGCGTGGTGCCGATCTCCCGGTTGAAGCGGCGGGCGAAGGTGCGCGGCGACATGTTGGCCCGGCGGGCCATCCGCTCCACGGTCAGCTCCTCGTGGAGGTTCTCCTCCAGCCAGGCCAGCAGCGACGCGAGGTGCCCGGCGCCCGGCCCGGGGTCCGGGCGCCTGACGTACTGGGTCTGGCCGCCGTCGCGATACGGGGGCGCCACCATGCGCCGGGCGATGTCGTTGGCGACGGCGCCGCCGTGCTCCTTGCGGACCAGGTGCAGGCAGGCGTCGATCCCGGCGGCGGTGCCGGCGCCGGTGATGACGGGATCCTCGTCCACGTAGAGGACGTCCGGCTCCACCCGGGCGAGCGGGTAGCGGCGGGCGAGCTCCTCGCCGTGGCGCCAGTGAGTGGTGCAGCGGCGGCCGTCGAGCAGCCCGGCCTCCCCGAGCAGGAAGGCGCCGGAGCAGATGCTGAGCACCCGGGCCCCGCGCCGTACCGCGGCCCGCAGTGCCTCCAGCAGCTCCTCCGGCTGCCGTACGCCCGGGTCGGAGGCCGGGACGCCGATGAGGTCCGCCGACTCCAGCCGTTCCAGCCCGTGCGGGGTCTCGATGTGGAAGCCGTGCCGGGTGCGCACGCTCCCGCCCGTGGCGGAGACGACCGCGAAGTCGTAGGCGGGCAGGCCGTCGTCGCCGCGGTCGATGCCGAAGACCTCGCAGAACACCCCGAGTTCGAAGGCGTGCCCGCCGTCGAGGGCGAGGACGGCGACGTCGCGCAGCATGGGAGACCTCCTGGTGACGGTACGGGCCCGGCACGCTCCTTGTGGCGGTACGGGGCCGGCACGACGTGGCGGTACGGGCCCGGCACGATGAGTGGCAGAAATTTCATCATATTAGGCATTCCTGCCACTTCCTGGGCCGGTGGGCCGCTGGAAGGCTGGCACCAGGCCGGCCTGGCCTGGCCCGGCTCGGCCCGGCTCGGCCCGCTTCGGCGAACCCTTCACCTTCGACAGCTAGGCGCGCGATGACCACCGTTCAGCTCACCGATACCGACGTCTCCACCCGGGCGGCCCAGGTCCTGCGCACGCTCGCGCTCGACGAGAGGCTCAAGTGGCGGGTGCCCGCGGACCCCGTGCTCGGCCCCCTCGCCCGGCGGGTGGCCCGGCGCTTCGTGGCGGGCGAGACCCTCGCGGACGCGCTGGGACGCGTGGCGGAGATCCACGCGGCCGGCCACCGCGCGAACGTCGAGTACATGGGAGAGAGCTGCCGCGACCCGGAGCGGGCCCTGGCGGAGACGGCCGTGTTCGTCGACGCCGCCCGCCTGCTCCCGCCGCGCTGCTCGGTCTCCCTCGACCTCTCGCACATCGGACTCGCGATCGACGAGGAACTCGCCCTCGAGAACGCCGTCCGCGTCGCGGAGGCGACCGCCGGCACCGGCCGGGAAATGATCATCTCGGCGGAGGGCTCCGACCGCACCGACGCGGTCCTGTCGGTGCACCGGAGGCTGTGCGAGCGGTTCGGCCACGTCGGGGTCACCGTCCAGGCGAGGCTGCACCGCACCGGCGAGGACCTGCGGGGGCTTCTCGCGCTGCCCGGACGGATCCGCCTGGTCAAGGGCGCCTTCCTGGAGCCGGAGAGCGTCGCCTACGCGCGCGAGGACGCCGCGCTGCCCGCCGCCTACCTGCGCCACGCCGAGTCACTGGCCGACTCGGGACACCTGTGCTCGTTCGCGACCCACGACTGGGACCTGATCCATCGCGTCGACCGCCATCTCGGCGGAGCGGGCCGCGCCGACGCGCCGTGGGAGTTCGAGACCCTCCTGGGTCTCGGCCCCGACCGCCTCACCGCGATGGCCGAACGCGGCCACCCCACCCGCGAGTACGTCGTCTTCGGCACCGAGTGGTGGTTGTACGTGTGCAACCGGCTGGCCGAGGACCCGCGGCGGCTGCTCCAGGCCCTCGTCGACGCCGCCGCCTAGCCCGCGTCCGGCTCCCGAAGGCCTTGGGATCGGGGGACTTCCCAAGGTCGTCGTATCCGCCGGGCGTAGGACGGCACCGAGGTCCGCGGGGAGAGATGGGTGAGCGGTCAGTTGAGCGAGCGGTAGCGGCTCAGGATCGGTTCGGTCAGGTCGTGGGACCACAGCCAGCCCGCCTCCCTGGCGATCCTGACCGCCTCGACGCGCGTGCGGGCGTCGACCTTGCTGAGGATCCGCGCCAGATAGTTGCGCACCGTGCCACCGGACAGGCAGAGACGGTCGGCGATCTCTCCGACCGGCGCTCCCTCGGCCGCGGCCTCCAGGACCTCCAGCTCGCGCGCGGTGAGCGGGTTTCTCCTCGCGTTGAGGGCGGCGACGGCCAGCTCGGGGTCGACGACCCGCTCACCGGCGGCCACCCGGCGTACGCAGCCCGCGAGCTGGCCCGCCGGGGCGTCCTTGACGACGAAGCCGCGCGCCCCGGCGTCCAGGGCCCGGCGCAGCGCGACCGGGGTCGCCAGCCCGGTCAGGATCACCGTCCCGCACTCGGGAAGTCTGCGGTGCACCTCCGCCGTCGCGGTGAGACCGTCGGTGCCGGGCAGGCCGATGTCGATGAGCGCGACGTCCGGCTGGTGGAGCAGGCAGGAGCGGACCACCTCGTCGCCGTGACCGACCTCGGCGACGACCTTGATGTCACTCTCCGTGGAGAGCAGGGCGACCATGGCCCCTCGGACGAGATGCATGTCCTCGGCGATCAGGACGCTGATCATGAATCGTCTCCCCCTTGTTGCACCGCGCACTCTCATCTGGCCCGGGGACACTACCCAAGGAAGTCGGGTGACTACCGCAAGTCCGAGTTAAACACGAAACACGGGGCATTGAGCCGTGATTCGCGCAGGTCGGAGACTTCACCTCGCACCCGATGAGGGCCGGTGATTACCGGGAAGCCGTGCGAAAGGCGCGTACGACCCGGGTGAAGCGGCCGAATCGGCCGCGAACGCCGGTCACGACGGACCGCGCGGCCCTCCCCCCGGAGTGACCGAACTCGTGTTCGCCGGATGCCGGGGGCGGGCTCCGGGGAGGCGGTTCCGGTTGCGGTCCGTAACCGGGGCGATCGTTGCGGAAGCCATCGAAGTACGACAGGAGCGGCGAGTGCTATCGAAGGGGGACGGGTTCGGTGAGAGGGGTCAAATCGGAGCGGCGGCCTCGTGGTGTTCCATCAGGACGTCGGTCAGCAGGTAACCGCCGTGTATCAGGTGGATCAGCGGGCGGGCGCGGAGTTCCCGGTAGTGATCGGCTATCCGGACCGCCGCCGCGACCGGGGTGGCGGCGCTCGTCCACAGCGGCCTGTCCCGGTCCGCGGAGACCGGGACGATCCACCAGAAGCGGCACGCGTCGTCCAGGCGGGCGACCAGACCGTAGTAGACGGAGATGACGATCTTTCCGGACGGCAGGCGGTGGACGTCCGCCGGGATGTTGTGGGATCGGGCCAGCAGGGCCGCCAGTTCACGGGCCCGGAGTTCGGCGGGAGGAGGCGCGAGGTCTTCGGGGTTTCTGTGATCAACGGTCACGCTGGCGAGGGTAAGGATCTTTGGACGCCGGTCTCAACGATGTTGCGCGATGTTGCGCGTTCACTCCTCGCGAAGCGCCCCTTTCGGCGATCCGCGCTTCCTGAGAGCTCACCGATGCGCGCTTCCCGGGAGCTCACTGATCCGCGCTTCCAGGGGAGCCTCTCCGCGCGGAACCCCTCAGGGCTCACCGCAGCTCATCAGAGCTCATCAGAGCTCACCGGGGCTCACCGGAGCCTTCGCGAGGCGCCGTTCCCGGCGGGGCGTCACCGCTCTCGCGGCGTCACTTCGCGCGGAACTCGCCCGCCGCGGCCCGCAGCATGTCGCGGGCCTCCTTCCCGTACACCGCGGCACCGCTCAGCGCCCGGAACGCCTTCTCGTACACGACCACGTCGCTCGGGGCCTTGTGCTGGATCTGGCCGGGCACGGTGTCGACGCGGACCCGGTTGGCGTCGTATATCCAGAAGTTCTCCGGCGGCATGAGCGGCGGCCTGATCGTCGCGGAGACGATGCCGAAGGACACGTTCGCGGTGCCGGAGGTCAGCTCCGCCAGCCGGTCGAGCTGGGCGACCATCTGCTCGGGGCCGACCAGCGGCATGCGGAGCGCCTGCTCCCCGACGACGAACGCGAACCGCTTGCTCCCGTTGCGCAGGATCTCCTGCTGTCTCAGCCTCGCCGCGACCGCGGCCTCGATGTCGTCCGGGATGCCGCGGAAGTCGATGATGGCGCGCAGATGGCCCCGGGCGTAGTCACCGGTCTGGAGCAGTCCGGGTACGGCCGAGTGCTGCCAGACGCGGAACTGGTGGGTCTTGTCGTACAGCGGCTGGAAGGAGCGCTGGACGTGGCCGAGGCCGCTCTCCTCCAGGCGGCGCCAGTCGGTGTACATCGCGTCGATGTTCTGGGCGGCCGCGATGAGGTCGACCACCTGCTCGTCCGCGTCGCAGGCCTCGCACCACGTGCGGATGTCCGCCTGGTTGGGCATCTGGACCGCGTTCTCGATCTTGGAGATCTTGGTGTGGTCCAGGCCGGTCTTCGCCGCCAGCGCTCGCCCTGTCAGCCCGGCGTCGGCGCGGAGCGCCCTGAGCCTGGCGGCGAGGATGCCTTTGGCCTCGTCGATGCGTGCTGTGGAGGTCGCCATCTCCATCACCTTGTCACCGCGGGGGGTTGGTGCTCCGACAGTACGTCGGATGTTGCGATCTGTCTTAAATGTTGCGAATAGTTGCCGAAGAATCGTGGGCACGCTCCCACAACGCTTCCCGGTTCGCGGCCCCGGCCCCCGGCCCTGTCGTGGCGGAGGGGCGCTTCTCAGCGGTCCGGGTCAGGATTGTCGGGCGCAAGCCTTACGGTAGGGCGCGTGCCAGAGACGAACCACGAGATCACGCTCGACTCGGCCCTCACCGAGGAGGCCGTGCTCTCGACCTACCGCCGCATGTTCGCGGCGCTCGCCCGCGACAGCGGCGCGGTGGTGGACGACCCTGCGCTGGTCGACATCGCCGAGACGCTGTTCGCGGCGTTCGCCGAGGCGGGCGAGGAGTGGCTCACCCACGAGCAGATGCGCCACGTCTGCCGGGCCTACCCGCTCGACCGGTTCGAGAACCGGCTCCGGGTCCTGCGCGGTCTCGGCGCGATCCGCGAGGTGTTCCCCAAGCCCAACCAGCTCCGCTACCGCGCGTCGTTCACCAGCGTGGTGGGGCTGATGTTCATCCGCCGGATGATGGACGACGGCGGCCAGTCGGAGATGCACCGCCTGCTCGCGCTCGAGGACCTCAACGTGGCCGACCCCCGCACGACGATGGAGGAGGCCCGCGCCAGCGCGCAGAATCTGTCGCGCGCCTTCCGGCTGTGGGCGCTGGAGCTGATCACGCTGACCGGCGGCACCATCGAGGAGCTGCGCGAGCAGGCGCCGAAGCTGTGGGGCACCGAGGAGATCGCCCGGCGGGCGCAGAGCCTGCACGGCACCATCCTCACCCGCTGGCCCGACCTCGACCGCACCTGCACCGAGCTGCGCGCCGCCATCTACTCCTACAGCGACGCCTCGCGCCGCGCCGCCGGGCGCCTGGCCGACTCCGCGGGCACGACGAGGAACCTGACGCTGCTCCCCGCGGAGACCTGGCGCACCTTCGCGCAGACCGCGAGCAGGGAGCGCCTGGCCGCGGTGCTCGACGGGTTCGTCTTCGACGCCCCCGCCCCCTGGCACGACCCGGCGGCGATCGTCAGGGCCGTGGACGAGAGCCCCCGCCCGGCGCCCGCCCAGCCCACTCCCCCGCGCTCGGCCCTGCCCGACCCCGGTCCCGCCGACACCCACACCCCCGGCGCCGACGGCCTCGACCACCTGACCGCCGTGGCCGAGGCCGCGCTCGCCGGGCGTTCCGCCGCCCGGCTGGAGGAGCTGCTCACCGCCGACGGCGAGTGGGTCTCCGCCCGCCGGCTGCTGGCCGACCTCGTCTCCGCCGACCTGCGTCCCGACTCCCCGTACCGGCTGCGCTGGGCCGACGGTCTCACCGCCGACCCCGGCGGCGAGCCCGCCTGGCTCTCCCACGGCCACCTCGAAAGGACCGGCGGTGCCGGCTGATCCGCGACACACACCGGCCGCGACGGCTCTCGCGCACGAGCGCGCGACGGCGGCGGGGGCGACGTACGAGCAGGTGACGGCGCACGTCCGTGCCAGGGCGGGCGGTCCTCTCCCGCTCGCGGCCGGAGAGGCGGCTCCCTCCGGAATGGCCCGGCTGGGGCGCGGCGACGGGACAGGCGTGGCGTTGCCCGTCTGGCCCGACGGGGCGACCCCGTCCCTCCTGGAGGAATACCAGGTCGCGCCGATGGCGGTGGAACGATCCGGGGAGACCCGGCGGGTGCTGGCCGCGGCGCTGCGGTGCTGCTGGACCGACCTGTCCGCCGACCCCTGGCCCGGCGGCACGGCCACGGTCGACGACGTGCTGTCGACGTACCGGGCGCTGATCGGGCGCGGCGACGACCTCATGCGCAACTGGGCGGTCGGCGCGCTGCGCCGCCTGCACGACTCGGCCTGGCTGGAGGTCACCGGCGGTCTCGTACGACTCGGCCCCCGGTGCGCCTCCTGGCCCGCCTCGTCGCACGCCCAGTTGCGGGAGCTGATGCGCCGCCTGCCCTCCGGAGAGGAGGTTCCGGGCGGCCCGGAGGTGCTCCCGGTCGCCGAGGGCGCCCTCGGCGACGCGGAGGCCGGGGCCGGTGTCACGGTTCCCGAGGAGGTGGACGAGGACCTGCTCGGCCCGTTCGACGAGCGGCGCAGGGCCGAGGTGGTGGCGGCCTTCATGGCGGTGGAGCACGCGGCCGAGCCGGTGCACGAGGCCCGCTTTCCCGCGCTGCGCGACCCGGTGATGCGCCGCGCGCTCGCCGAGATGCTGGCGCGCCGGGGCCGGGTCCTCGTCCACGACCGTGACGCGTGGACCTCGGGTTACGCGGCCGAGACTCTCGCGGAAGGGGGCACACCTTCTGGGCCGGTTCCGGGCTCGGCACCGGGAGCGGGAAACGTCTCGGGAGCGGGAACCGTCTCGGGAGCGGGAACGAGCTCGGGAGCGGAGGCGGTGCCGAGGGCGGCTGTGGCCTCGGAGGCGGGCTCGGGTGCGACCTCGACGGTGGACCCGGAAGCGGGCGCGGTCGCGGGAGTGGGATCGGTCGCGGGTGCGACCTCGGGAATGGGTTCCGGTACGACCTCGGGGATGGGCTCGGGTGCGGCCTCGGGAATGGGCTCGGGAGTGGGCTCGGCTCTGGGGGAGTCCGAGCGGGCGGTCCTGGTGCTCGTGCTGATCCACTCGGTGGCGATCCCCCGGGCCGACGGCCTGCTGCCCGCCGACAGCTGGCTCTCGCCGTTCCCGGCCCAGGTCGACGAGCTCCGGCGGCACACCAGACTGCCGATCGGCGAGCTGGACGCCGCGCTGCGCGTCCTGCGCCACGCGGGCCTGGTGACCCAGGTGAAGGCGGGCGAGGAGGCCGGGGGTTACGTGCCGGGGCCGCAGTTCCACCGGCTGACCCCGCAGGCCAGGCGCCGCCTGCAGGAGGAGCTGATCCTCGCGGCGGGACCGCACACACCGCTGGCGGCGGCCGTACGGGCCGGTCGGCGGTGAGCGGGGCGGGAAAGACCGCCCCTCGCGACGACGGGCCGGAGACCCCGGTGGCGAGCGGCCACGAGAAGGCCGTCGCTCACGACGCGCCGAGCCGGGGGCCTCACAACACGTCGAACGCGGGGCCTCACGATGAGCCGGACCCCGGACGGGACGCCGGAGACCCGGCGCTCCAGGTGCCGGAAGCAGGACGGAAGAAAGGAACGACGGGGTTGACCGACCAGCGGAACCAGGCCGCGAAGAGCTCGCGCGGGAGCCGGGCCAGGGCCACGGAGAGCCGCACCGGCACAACCGGAGCCAAGGCTGGGGCCGGGAAAGTCTCTCCGGCCGAGGTCGGCGGAGCCACCCGGACCGGGAACATCCGGGCGGAGAGTGCCCGGAGCGGGGGCACCGGGGGTTCCGAGACCGGCGCCGAGAACTCGGGCGGGACGCAGGCGACCCTGGTCCCCGTGGAGGTGACCCGTGCCACCGCCCCGAGCGAGAACGTGGTGGGCGACCGGGTGCTGATCGCCGTGCAGCCGGTCAACATCTCCCGGCTCTCGACCCACCCGGTGCCGACCGTGCCGGGCACGCTGATCGTGGTCGCGGGCGCGGGGCCGAAGGACTCCAACGGCGCGGGCAAGTCGTCGTTCATCGCGATGATCACCGCACTGCTCGGAGACGAGCAGTGGCGTTTCGCCTCGGGGGCGAAATCCGTCGCGGAGCTGCTGTTCAACGCCGAGCTCGCGGCGGGCGGGGGCGGCCGGACGTGGGCCAGCGCCGACCACGGTTACATCGTCGGCGTCTTCGCACCGGCCGATCCCGCGCACACCGGCCCCGTCCCCACCGGCCCCGCGAGCACCGGTTCCGCGCCCACCGGTTCCACGAGCACCGCCGGTCTCACGGTCGGCGCTTCCGCGAGCACCGCCCCCGTGGGCACCGGCCCCGCTGGCGCCGCCTCCGTGGACGGCGATTCTCCAGGCGGCTCCTCGGACACGGTCTCCCCGAACGCGGTCCCCCCGGAGGCGACCTCCGAAAACACGGCCTCCCCGGACGCGGCCTCCCCCGATCCCGGCTCCCCGCGTCACCCCTCCCTGGACGACGCCGTGACCGTGTGGCTGCGGGTCAACCAGGAGGCGCCGCACCTGGAGATCAGGTGGATCCAGGGCGTGCACCTGGCGGTGGCGGCCTCGGAGGCGGAGCGGGTGGCGCGGGCCGACGA
The DNA here is from genome assembly GCF_040295985.1 of Streptosporangium sp. NPDC002524. Taxonomy (NCBI): domain Bacteria; kingdom Bacillati; phylum Actinomycetota; class Actinomycetes; order Streptosporangiales; family Streptosporangiaceae; genus Streptosporangium; species Streptosporangium sp. NPDC002524. Next base: position 647,697 of record NZ_JBEOWK010000001.1, read on the forward strand.
GCTGTGGACGGCGCTGCCCCGCTCGGCGGGACGCCGCGACGTGGTGGCGCGCGACCTGACCAGGTTCCTGTACGGCGACCGCGTCAGGTGCGTGTCGTTCCTGTCGACCTCGGTACGCAGCAAGGTCGCCACCAACCTGCTCTCCCAGCCGCTCAACGAGATCTCCCCCGAACGGGTCTTCGAGGCGATCGCCGCGCTGACCGGCCTGGACTCCGAGCTCGACCAGGAGCGGGAGGCCCGTCGCGACGAGCACGCCAGGCGGGTGCGGGCGACGCGGGCCATGGAGCTGCTCCGGGAGTTCGAGGGCGAGTCGCGTACGCTCCTGGAGACCTTCGACAGGCGTGACCGGGCCCGTGTCCGGCTGGCCGACGCGCTGCGCTGCTGGCGGGGGCGGCTGGCGCGCAGGCTGGCCGACGCCGGGCAGCGGGACGACGCGTTCGCGGCCGAGCTGGAGCGGGTCCGCGCGGCGGGCGGCCGTGCCACGGAGGCGATCACCGAGGTCAGGGCCGAGATCGCCACGCTCAAGGACGACACGTTGGAGCGCGGGCTGGCCGAGGCCCGCAGGGAGCTGACCGCCCTGCAGGCACGCGCGGCGAAGCTGGACGCCGACCGGGCGGTGGCGGAGAACTCGGTCGACGAGCTGCGCGGCTGGATCCCCGGCCTCGAGGAGCAGCGCCGCCTGGCCGACGGGCGCGACGTGGCGACGGCGGGTGCCGAGCTGGCCGAGGCGAGGACACGGCTGAACGAGGCGCTCAAGGCGCTGGGCGTGGCCGACCGGGAGGCCGAGGGGGCGAAGGCCGCGCTGGACGACGCCGAGGGCGGCCCGGCGGCGGCCCAGCTCAACGCGCTCGCCGAGGCGGGCGTCGGGGCGACCGGCCTGCTCGACGCGATCGACGTCGCCGAGCAGGCCCGCGACGACGCGGCCGCGCCGAGGCGAGGCGGTCAGGCCGCGCCCGCGCTGGGAGCGCGCGGGTGGCCGCACGAGCACGCGGTGATCGTCGACGCGGCCGACCTGGAGGCCGCGGCGCGGGCTCTGGGCGCGCTGCCGGGATCGGTGCTGGTCAGCGCGGCGGGCGTCACCGTCGTGGGATCGTTCGAGGTCGCGGTCACCGGCCGGGAGGCCCGCATCAAGGCGGCCGAGCAGCGCCTGCACCGGGCACGCGACACCCAGGAGAGCGCGGCGGCGGTCGTGCGTGCCGCCGAGGACGCCGTGGCCGAGGCGGGCCGGAGGCTTGAGGGGGCGAAGGCGTCGGTGCAGCTGGCCGACATCGAGCGCCGCCTGGCCGAGCGGCGGGGCGCGCTCACCGAGCTGTACGAGGCGCTGGCCGGGATCGCCCCGAAGGTGGACGAGGCCGAGCGCCGGGCGAGCGGCCTGGACTTCCGGGCCCGTACGAGAAGCATGGAGATCGAGCGTCTGGAGGGCCGCAGGGCCCGGCACGAGTCCGACCGCGACCAGGCCGCGGAGCAGGCGGCGAGGATCGCCGCCGACCGCGACGCGCTCGGGCTGGACGCGCTGGCTGGCGACTGGGGCGGCACCGTCGACGGAGCCCGCGAATGGCTGGGCGCCCTGGACGAGCAGGAGCGCCCGCTGACGTCCGAGGAGTGGTGGCGGGCCGCCGAGCGCCGCCTGGACGAGGCGATGCGCGACACCTTCCCCGGCGAGGACGAGGAGATGCCCGAGGAGCTGCGTTTCCTGGTCAGGGAGCGCACCTCGCCCGGCGCCGGGCGCACCGCCCGCGAGCAGGCGACGTTCCCCGGCGTGTGCTCGGCGCTCGCGTCCTACCTGCGCGGCCAGGAGGAGTACGAGCGGCACCGGCGCCGCCAGATCGAGACGCAGATCGTCACCCGGCAGCGCGACCTGACGGCCGCCGCCAGGGGCGCCGAGGAGGCCGCCCAGTCCACCGCCGTGCACCGGGCCGCGCTGACCGCCGCGATCAGGGCGCGGCTGACCCGGGTGGCCGAGGAGTTCGACAAGCTCGACACCTCGTACGGCGGCTACGGCGCGACGCTGGAGTTCCCCGTCCCGCCCGCGCCCGCCGACCCCGAGCAGCGCTGGGCGTGGCGGGTGACGCCCAAGTGGCGCAGGGGCGAGGGGCAGGGGTTCGTGCCGTACAACCGGCGGGCGAACACCGCGCTGATGGACGAGAAGGCGGTGAAGCTGGTCTGCGCGGCGGCGATCGCGTCCTCGGGCGGCGGGCACCTGTGCCTGGTCCTCGACGAGCTGGGCCGCAACCTCGGCAAGGAGCACCGCAGGGAGGCGGTCGCGCTGTTCCGCCGGATCGGCGAGACGTACGGGATCACGGTGATCGGCGCGCTCCAGGACGACATGGAGCCCTACGCCGTCGACGCCTGCGGGCAGTACGTCAAGCTGCGCCGCTCCTCCGACGCCATGCCGTACAACGAGCCGCCGATCGTCATCGGCCACGACCTGCACGCCGAACGGGTGCGCGCACTGGCCGCCGCGGTGAGCCGGTGAGCGAAAAGCTCATGGGTGGGAAGAGCGGTGAGCGCGTTCGGACGGCGCTCACCGGTCCGTGGTGACCTCCGGGTCCTTTCGCCGCCCAAGGAATGGGTAACCGCTGAGGTTGAAGCCCGGAGGCCAGAGCGTCATGCGTCATTCATGACCACGAGATGCCATATATCAGATATGCCGGAATTGTGAGGTATCCGGAAGACGATTAACCGACCGCCGAAGATCGATTACGACGCGAGGCGATACAACCGCACGTGGCGCGGGTGTTTTCCCAAGACGTGCATCGGGCCGAGGCGGCCGCGCGTCTCTCCGATCGCGGCGGCCCCCTCGGCATGACCGGCTGAATCGGTGAATCGGCCTACGCCCACGGGCCAGCGGAGACACGGGGTGCCCGCACCCGCCGCCCAGCTGGAGATCATGGCAGCGCCCCATGACATAAACGAAGATGCGCAAGGCGGCCAGGATGGACGTTTGGCTGGTTTTGTAACTTCAGAACGGGAGATATCTTTAGATTCCCTACGCCTCACCTTGTGCGCCCTATATCCTACGCAAAGTCACGTTTTCAAAGGGGTGCCGAGAGGGAGCCGGTGTGGCATTGTCATGGGGCGATCTCCCGGTCGGGAGGGTGCTCCGCCTCGCCGGAGTTGATTCCAGCATTGACGCCAATGTAATGGAATTGTTGCTGAATCCCTTACCGGAGACCGGTCCCGCCGTCGTCACCTACACGGCGACCGGCGGTGAGTCGGCCTCGGAGGTGGTGGAATCCATCCTCCGCGAGCTGGAAACACTGGCCATCGGGCTTTTCCCCGCCTGGTTGCCCGAAGGGGAGAGACTCTCCGGTCCCGGCGGTGGCGGAGTGGCGGCGGCGAGGATTCTCGCGATGCGCCTGGCATCGAGCACCCGTCATTTCGGACCGTTCCTGGCCGACCTCGCCGCCCGGGCCATCCGGCACAGCGGCCCGCTGGTTCCCGGACAGCGCGCCCCCACAGGACGATCGTTCCCCGCGGAGTCGCGGGCGGCCGGTCTGGCCCGGGTCATCGCCTCCACGTTCGGCCGCGAATCGGCGGCGCTGGTCGTCTATGTGCCGGAGAAACCGACCTCCCATGAGGAGACGGTCCTGGTCGCCGGATGTGAGTGGCTGGCACACCGGAGCGGCATGGGGATCTGGCTCGTCGGTCCCGAACTGCGCCGCGTCGAGACCCTCTACCTGAAATTGCCCGCGGCGGTCAGGAGACTGGCCGAGGAGATGACGGCACCGCCGCTCACCCCGACGGCAGGAGTGCCGCCGATCGCCGGAAAACCACATCCGGCGAGTGTGGTCGAGCGGGCGATGGAGGCGGCCCTGGCGGAATGCGGGTGGGCTCGTGGCCGGACGTGGAATCAGACGTATCAGTCCAGAGACCCCTTGTTCGTGATGATTCGCACGGATCTGATGTGGGCCCCGGAGAAGTGCGTCGTGGAACTCGACGGACCGGAACACGAGACGCTCGCCCAGATGGAGCGTGACCGGATTCGTGACCGGCACCTGGAACGTGACGGGTTCACGGTGTTGCGATTCACCAACCAGCAGGTGATGAGCGAGCTGGGGGCGGTTTTGCGCCACCTCGAAGGATTTCTCCGGGGCCGACGCCTCGGAATGAACGAAGGAGCAGGCTGATGTCCGAAGGAAGACTCACGTATCGGCAGGTCGCGGTTCTGCTCGTGCTGAGGGAGCTCAAAACCGCGTTGGCCCACAAGGAACTGAAAGAGGAGTGGGGCTTGGAGCTCGACGCCAAGAACCGCGCGGGTCTCGTCGACGCCAAGCTGATCGAGTTGGAGACCAGAGAGCGTCGAGCCCTGTGGTACGCGATCACACCGGCCGGTGAAGAGCGCGCGGTCGAAGAAGTACGCGCGGGAGTCCCGGTGACCTCCCGCTCGGGCAAGACGTTGGCTCTGCTGTACCTGCGGTCCCTTTCGGCGCCCGAAGTGACGGTCCCGGCCGTTGAGGAACCCGTCCGGGCGCCGGTCACGACGCTGTCACCGGAGGAGGTGGAAGGGCGCATTCGCGCGGCGTACGCGAAGATCACGCCTGGCACGGGCCGGTGGGCCGCGATGACCAAGCTGCGAGCCCTCCTGACGGACATCGACCGGGATCTCCAGGACGACGTCCTGCGCACCATGATGCTGGCGGGACGGGTGGACATCGAGCCGGTCGCGATCTTGGGTGACCTGAAGCCCGAAGACCACGCCGCCGCGATCGTCATCGGCAGCACACCCAACCATCAGTTCCGCGTCGGAGCGTGACGATGGTTACCGAATGGTACGCACTGGAGAGCCTCAAGCCCTTCTCGACCGTCAACGCCACTGAGGATATCTGGCAGCCGGTTCCGTTCCACGTGCCAGAGATGCACCCGGCGGCCTCCTACGCTCTTCGCTCGGGACTGGCCGCCGCCACCGACTCTCCCGCGACCAGCCCGATCGGGGTGGTCCTCGAGGGCGGCGCCGGAAGCGGAAAGACACACCTGATGAGCTGGCTGCGTGAGCAGGTCATCCAGCGCGACGGCTACTTCTTCCTCATGAGCATTTTCGACGCCCGCAACTTCTGGGAAAGCGCGGTCGTGTCCGTCCAGGACGGGCTGGCCCGGGTGGGCACGGACGAGGAGACCCAGCTCAAACGGTTCCTCCGCAATCTGACGGGCCGGATGCGGCTCCCACGAAAAACCCAGCAGGCGATCATCGGTAACCAGACGGTCACCCCCGAAGACCTCGACCTGTTCATCGAGGCCCTGTACGACATCGACCGCCGGGTCGGCAGAGAGGCACAGGACGTCGCTCGGGCTCTGGTGCTCCTGGGTGCCGGCCACAACGCCCTGGTGGCCATCGGCGAGTCCTACATCTGCTCGATCGCGGACGGCGAGAGCGACCGGTCGAGGTGGGGCTTCCGGCAGGTCCGCAAATCTCCGCAGGAGATCGTCCGTGACATCTCGCGGCTGCTGGCGTTGACCGGCCCGAGTGTCGTGGCCTTCGACCAACTCGACACGTTCATCGCGCAGAGCAGCGTCTACGTCGAGGGCAGCCCCGACCCAGTGGCGACCGCGGCGGTCCTCCAGTTCGCCCACGGGCTGACCAACCTCCGTGAGATGACCAGCCGGACCCTGACGGTTCTCTCCTGCCTGCCGGAGACGTGGACGCTCGTTGAGGTTCTGGCCGTCCAGAGTTTCAGGGATCGCTTTCACAAGGCCGCGTTCCTCCGGCGCATTCCGACCCCCGCGGTGGGCGCGGAGCTCGTCACCATGCGACTCGCGGAGCACTTCAAGGACATCGGTTTCGACCGGCCGTATCCAACGTGGCCGATCAGGCCGGAGGCCTTCGCCCAGGCCCCCTTCTACACTCCGCGTGAGGTCCTGAACCGTCTGTCCCAGCACATCCGGGCGTGCCTGATACAGGGCAAGGTCACCGAGTTGGACAGCCTCGACGCGCCCTCGAACGTGGTCGATCCCGTTGTGAAGCGCGACCCCGAAGAAGTGCTCCGGGGGATCGACACCAAGTTCGCGCTCCTGGCGGACTCGGCCGACGTCAGCGGAGCGCTGGAGGCCGAACGGGAGGACGCGGTTCTTCCCGGCCTGCTCTCGGCGGGTCTCCAGGCATGGGTCGTGGAACGGCGTGGGACGTTCGCGCCCTACCGAGTCGATCCGCCGATGGGCCAGAAGACCTCTCTTCACGCGGGTCTCAAGCAGGTCCTGAACGAGGCGACCGAAGACGAGATCCACTGGGCGTTCCGCGGCATCGCCGCCACGCATCACCTCGCGGCGCTGACCCGGCTCCGCAAGGCGGTGCTCAAAGCCGGTCTCGCGGAGGAGAATCCCAAGCGCCGGTTGATCGTCATCCGGAACATCCCGTGGAACTCCGGGCCGGTCACCCAGGAGTCGGTCGCCGCCTTCCGCGCCAGGGGCGGCCGGGTGATCACGGCCGACGAGGAGGATCTCAGGGTGCTGTGCGCCCTGCGGGACCTCTTCGCGGAGAACCTCCCGCACATCGACCAGTGGATCGCCGACAGGAAACCCACCGCCAACCTCAAGCTCCTCAGGGACGCCCTGGGTGATTGGGCGGATCCGACCGCTCCGCGGGTGCCCCAGGCCCCAAAAGACCCAGAGGGGCCGCCCGCGCAGGCGAAGCCCCTGCCGGCCCGTAAGGTCGGCGCCTCGGGCCACTCTCCGGAGAGCGGGCCGGTCGGAGTACCGTCGCTGACCGTGGGGCGCTCCTACGATCGCGGGATCCCGATCTCCGTCGAGTTGGAGGCGCTCCGTAAGCACGTTGCGATCTTCGCGGGATCCGGCTCGGGGAAGACCGTTCTGATCAGGCGAATCGTCGAGGAGTGCGCGCTCCAGGGCGTCTCCTCGATCGTGCTCGACCCGAACAACGACCTCGCCCGCCTCGGCGACGCCTGGCCGGAGGAGCCTTCCGCCTGGAATCCCGGTGACGGGGATCTGGCGGCTCGTTACATCGCGGACACCGATGTCGTGGTCTGGACACCGCGCCGGAAGAAGGGCCGTCCACTCGCCTTCCAGCCGTTGCCCGACTTCTCCAGCGTCCGGGACGACGTCGACGAGTTCAACGAAGCCGTCCATGCCGCCATCGCGGCGCTCGCTCCGCGCGCGAAGGTGGAGGGCGGCACCGGCAAGGCCCAGGTCGCCCGGGCGGTGCTCACGGAGGCGGTTGTCCACTTCGGGAAGTACAAAGGTGGCGGCCTCGACGGGCTGATCAATCTGCTCGCGGACTTTCCCGAAGATGTCAGTCGGATCAGCGGAGCGGTGAAGATCGCGGATGGGCTCGCCCAGGTGCTCCGGGCCGCCGCCGTGACCGATCCGCTGTTCGGCGGGGAGGGTGAGCCGGTCGATCCGGGGCGGCTTCTCACTCCGGCCTCGGGGAAGCGGGCCCGGGTGTCGGTCATCAGCTTCGTGGGGCTGCAGAGTGACTCCGAGCGGCAGTCCTTCGTGAACCAGCTGCAGATGGCGCTGTTCGCCTGGATCAAGAAGAACCCCGCCGGTGACCTGCCCCTTGGCGGGCTCTTCGTCATGGACGAAGCGCAGACCTTCGCCCCCTCGGGCGGCATGACCGCGTGCACGCAGAGCACGCTCGCGCTGGCTTCCCAGGCCCGGAAATACGGGCTCGGGCTGGTGTTCGCGACCCAGGCGCCCAAGGGCCTGCACAACAGGATCCCGGGCAACGCCGCCACGCAGTTCTACGGCCTGCTCAACGCGGATGTGCAGATCGAGGCGGCCAAGGCGATGGCCCGCGTCAAGGGCGGCAGCGCCGATGACATCGGTTCGCTTCGCAGCGGCCAGTTCTACGTCGCACCCGAGGGCGCGGGGTTCGCGAAGTTGCGTACACCCCTGTGCCTGACCCATCATCCCAGGGCGCCGCTGACGACCGAGGAGGTCATCGCCCGAGCGAGCCGATGACCTCGCAGGTCAGCTGCTCATCACCCGTGGTGTGATCACTCGTGGGGAGGATCGTGCGCGCCGCCGGAACGTCCGTCCCGGGCTGCGGCCGCACGGTCTCTCCCACCCGTGGGACCTCCGTCGCTCATCGCGACTCCACGTGTCACCAAGACGATCAAGGTCGCCCCGTTCGGCGTTCGGGAGCACCACGCCGGTCAGCTCGCCGGGCGGCTCAGGTCCTCGGGGCTGGCCGAGGACGGGAATCCCGTGCTGGCCCCCCACATCTCCGCGAACCGGCCGTCGTCGATGCGCCGCGCACATCGCCCAGCTCATCCTCGAAGGGCTACGGCCCCAGTCCCGGTAGGCGACACACCCGGCCGTCTTCGTGGGCACTTCTCGATCGCGCAGAACCTTCACGTCCTCTCCCTGCTTTCAGCACACCTCCATGCTTGGCTTCGCTCATGGAAGGGGAACGGGAACGGGACATGGGACGGCGTCTTGAGACCGTTCCGGTCAGAACAGGCACAACGAGGGAAGACAGGACGGGCTGCGTCGCCTTCTTCGTGGTGATGTCGCTGCCGGTGCTCGCGCTCGTGGATTGGACCGTCGCGACGGCCGTCATCCGTGCTGTCCAGTGTGGGCACCATGAGCGGGGAGGTGTCCTGGACTGCGGTGGCTCACCCGCGATGGGGGAGGCCTTCCCCATGGGGGCGCTGTCGGCGGTGCCGATGCTGGCCGCGCAGATGTGGCTGATCGGTTTCGCGATCCGGCGGATTTCAAACGGGCCGCGCCCGCTCGCTCGAAGACGGCACTCGTGCCGTAGAAGCCGCCGGCGCGCATGACGGTCTCCCCGCCGACGGCCCGGCTGGGATTGCATGATCGTTCCATTGACGAGATCTTGTGGGGTAGCCCCGATTCCCTCAGGAGACGACATGTTGCCCCTTCATATGCGCCGCCAGGAGTTCGACCCCGATCCCGAGTTGACCGTCGCTCGTGAGCAGCCCGGTCTGCAGCGCGTTCCCACGCCCTACGGGCCGGAGGCCTGGCTGGTCACCCGTTACGACGACGTGCGCGACGTGCTCAGGAACGCCGAACTGTTCAGCTACGCCAGCGGCATCAACCTGCCGCCCATGAGTGAGGAGCAGGCCAAACGTCTCCGCGCGGGGGCGTTGCTGATGATGGACCCGCCCGACCACACCCGGTTGCGCCGCATGCTGACCCCCGAGTTCACGATGCGCCGTATCCGCCGCCTGGAGCCCCGGGTCCGCGAGATCGTCGCCGACCATCTGGACGCGATGGAACGTACCGGCGCACCGGCCGATCTCGTCTCCCAGTTCGCCACCCCGATCCCGTCGCTGGTCATCTGCGAACTGCTTGGGGTGCCCTACGAGGACCGGGACGACTTCCAGGCCCTCAGCGCCACGCTCCTCGACTTCAACCGCCCGGCCGAGGAGCGCGGGAGGGCGCAGATGGGGCTGAGCGCCTACATGACCGGGCTGGTCGGGCGGGCGCGGGCCGAGCCGGGTGAGGACCTGATCGGCATGCTGGTCCGCGAGCACGGCGACGACCTGACGACCGACGAGCTGGTCGGCATCGGCGGGCTGCTGCTGGTGGCCGGGCACGAGACGACGGCCAACATGATCGGCCTGGGCACGCTGGCGTTGCTGCGCCACCCCGAGCAGCTCGGCCTGTTCCGCGAGGACCCGGCCAGGGTCGACGGCGTGGTCGAGGAACTGCTGCGCTGGCTGACGATCGTCCACCAGGGCGCCACCAAGGTGGCCGCGGCCGACACCGAGATCTCCGGGGTGCCGATCGCGAAGGGCGACCTCGTGGTGGTCTCGCTCCCGGCCGCCAACCGCGACCCGGCGCTGGCCGAGGACCTGGACCGGCTCGACATCGAACGGCGCGACCTGCCTCACGTCGCGTTCGGCTACGGCGCGCACCACTGCATCGGGGCGCCGCTGGCCAGGATGGAGATGCGCATCGCGTTCTCCGCCCTGTTCGAACGTTTCCCGGGGCTGCGTGAGGCGGGCGAGCCGGAGTTCCGTTCGTTCAACGTCGTGTACGGGCTGTCGGCGTTCCCCGTCGCCTGGTGATCTCCTCGGTCCCCTGGGCGCCGACGAACACCGGCGCCCACGGTGACCGCCGGCCGCGACTCGCCAGTGTCCGTGGGTGGTCGTCGAGGTACGGGACCGTCGCCGGGCGTACGACCCGAAGTTCCGGCCGGTTTCAGGCCGTGGGCAGCCGGTTGACGGGGTGGTCGCCGGTCGCCCAGAGGTACTGGACGGCGTAGGCGCGCCAGGGTCGCCAGGCGTCGGCGTGGCGGGTGAGCGCCGCGGGGGTGACGGGCAGGCCGAGATTGCGGGCGGCGGCGCGGACCCCGAGGTCGGTGGGGATGAAGGCGTCCGGGTCGCCGAGGGCGCGCATCGCGATGGTCTCGATGGTCCAGGGCCCGAGTCCGGGCAGCGCCGAGAGCCGCGCGCGGGCTCGTTGCCAGTCGCCTCCGGTCCCGAGGTCGATCTCGTCACCCGCCAGGGCGGCGATCAGGCCGGTGAGCGTCGCGCGGCGCGTCCGGGGAAGGGCGAGCCTCGCAGGATCCAGCGAGGCCAGCGCCTCGGGGGTGGGGAAGAGGTGGGTGAGACCCCCGTCGGGGTCCGTGATCGGCTCGCCGTAGGCGAGGACCAGCCGGGCGGCATGGGTGCGGGCGGCGGCGGTGGACACCTGCTGCCCGAGCACCGCGCGTACGGCCAGCTCGGACGCGTCGACGGTACGGGGCACCCGGCGGCCGGGGTGCTCGTCCACGAAGGGCGCGAGCACCGGGTCGGCGCGGAGCCGGTCTCCCATGGCGACGGGGTCGGCGTCGAGGTCGAGCAGATTTCGGCACCGGCCGATCGCGGTGGAGAGGTCTCGGCGGTCGCTCAGGACCAGGCGGCAGCCGACGTGGTCGGGCATCGGCCACAGGCTGACGACGCCGTGGCCGTACGGCAGGCGCAACGTGCGGCGGTACGCGCCGTCTCGCCACTCCTCCACCCCGGGCACGGCGGTCGCCGCGAGATGCCCGAACAGGTTGCCGGGACACAGCGGAGCCTGGAACGGCAGCCGCAACGACACCGTCCCGTGGTCGTCGGCCACCCGTCGTTCGCGGGACGACACCGACACCGGCACCGGCACCGGCACCGGCACCGGGAAGGCGTAATCCTCACAGCCGGACCCTGACCGGGACCGATCCTCACCGCCGGATCCTGACCGGGAGGACTCCTCACCGCCGGACCCCGACCGGGAGTGATCTCCGCGGTCGATCCCCGTCTGAGCGTCACGTCCCCCTGGCCGGGAGGGCTCCTCACCGCCAGGTCCCGTCCGGGCGGCGCGGTCCCCTGACCGGGAGTTCTCGTCATGCATACCTGCAGTGTCCAGGAGAGCGGCGGCCGTCCTGCCCGCATCCCCCTCGAAAAGCGCACACCTTCCTCACCTGGCTCGTGATATCCGCGCCGTAAAGCCCGCGCCTCGCGTGATCCGAACGGCTTTCGGGGCAGGGGCGCAGCCATGCGCGGACGAACGGATTCTCACTACTGGGGTGTGGTACTCGACGCACCCGACGCACAGGAACTGGCGCGGTTCTACGCGCGCCTTCTCGACTGGAAGATCACCAAGGACGAGCCCGGCTGGGCCACGGTCGCACCGGCCGACGGGGTCACGTACCTGGGTTTCCAGACGGCCCGGAACTACGTACGCCCGGTCTGGCCGAACGCCGACGGCTCGCAGCAGATGATGATGCACCTCGACCTGGAGGTGGACGACCTTTACGGCGCGGTCGACCACGCGATCGAGATGGGCGCGACACTCGCCGCCCACCAGCCGCAGGACGACGTCCGGGTCCTCCTCGACCCCGCCGGGCACCCATTCTGCCTCTACGTGGACAAATAAAACGCTTGTCGCATACACGCCGCGCTTGTGGAGTGTGGAATCGGGTTTTTCGCTGATTGCCGCACATCGCGGGGTGCCGTGCCCGCTATTCCGGCCGTACGGTGAGAACGGCGGCCTCTTGCACGGGGGCCGCCGGTTCGGCCGGAATGGCGCACCACACCGTACGGCCGACCGCCCCGAAGTCGCGGACGCCCCAGTTTCCCGCTGAGAGTTCGTTGACGATGAACAGCCCTCTCCCGTCCTCCGCGTCCAGGGACGGATCGTCCCTCAGGCACGGTTTGCTCGACGCGGAACCGGGGTCGGTGACCTCCACGTATACGAAGTCGTTGACCACCTTCAGGACGACCATGACCAGGTCCCCCACGGGGCCGGGGGTGGAGTGCTCGACGGCGTTCGTGGTGATCTCGGAGACGGCCAGCCGCACCCGTTCGTAGGCGGGGTGGTCGGGGCCGAGGAGCTCGCGCACCATCGCGCGGGCGCGTGAGACCGACTGGGGCTCTCTCCGCAGGAAGGTCTCCCCTAGCTTTCTGGCCGTTTGCATGGTGAACGCCCTTTCGCCCTCCGGGCTTTCTCGCCTCGTCGACCCGGGTCAGGCGACCGCCCGCCGGGTATTCCAAGAATCCCAAACAACCACTACTGTCGGTAGTGACTCCGAACGCACGGTCACTACACAGATGTGTGGAGCCGGGCGTGCATTCGACAGGAGCCGGGAGCGTGCGTTCACGAGAGGACACAAATGACCATCCCCCCGGGCATTGGTTCCACAGTTTCCCCAAAGGAATATTTCGCCGCAGAATTCCGCAGACGTCGTAAAGAGGCAAATCTCACTCAAAAGGAACTGGCCGACGACATCGGGTGGTCGGTCAGCATGGTGAGCATGGTGGAGCTCGCCCACCGGAAGGCTCCCCAGGAGATGATCGAGACGATGGACAAGGTCCTGAAGCTCGACGGTGCCCTGACGAACCTGTGGGATCTCGTCAGCCACGTGGGCAGCCAGCTGCCCGACTGGTTCAGGCCCTGGATCGAGATCGAACGGGAGGCCGAGACCCTGCGGGCCTGGCAGCCCCTCATCATTCCGGGCCTGCTTCAGACCCGCGACTACGCCGAGGCGATCCTGCGGAGCAAGCCCCGCATCACGCCGGAGCAACTGGATGAGTACGTCACGGCCCGGATGGAGCGCCAGACCATCCTCGACCGGGCGAACCGCCCCATGCTCTGGGCGGTTTTCGACGAGGGCGTCCTGCTCCGTCCCGTCGGCGAGGACAGCGTGATGGCGGCGCAGCTCCGCCACCTCACCGAGATGAGCGAGCGCCCCGACATAGTGATCCAGATCCTCCCCCTCGACGCCCGCGCGACGATCGGCCTCACCGGGGGCTTCGTCCTCGCGCACGCGCGCAGGGGCGTGGTCAACGCGGCCTACATCGAGTCGGCCGGTGCGGGTCAGGTAACCGATCGCCCCGACGAGGTCGCCGTCCTAGCATTGCGGTACGAGGCGATCCGCGCCGAGGCGCTGTCCCAGCGCGAGTCGTTGAAGCTGATCAAGGAGACGACCAAGAAATGGATCTGAACCGGGAACTGGCAGAGGCGACGTGGACCAAGTCCACCCGATCGGGAAACAACGGCGGCGAATGCGTCGAGGTCGCCGGACTCTCCGGCGGGCGCCGCGCCGTCCGCGACAGCAAGGACACCACCGGCCCCGCACTCGTCTTCACCGCCACCGAATGGACCACCTTCATCCACGGCATCAAGAACGGCGAGTTCGGCTGACCAAGGGAGACGACCACGCGATGAACCTGAACCGGGAACTGGCAGAAGCGACGTGGACCAAGTCCACCCGATCGGGAAACAACGGCGGCAACTGCGTCGAGGTCGCCGGACTCTCCGGCGGACGCCGAGCCGTCCGCGACAGCAAAGACACCACCGGCCCCGCACTCGTCTTCACCGCCACCGAATGGACCACCTTCATCCACGGCATCAAGAACGGCGAATTCGGCTGACCGCTCCGAGCCCCGGGGCCGGGTCCCGCTCACGGCCCCGGCCCCGGCAGGCCGCCTGGAGCACGACGCTGACCGCTCACACCGACGACGTACCGGCCGTCGCGTTCGGCTCCGATGACAACGCCTCGCGGAGACGTCGTCGCCGTACCTGTCTCGTTGACGTCAGGGCCGTTCAGCCGCCCGGAAGAATCAGGCCCGACTCGTACGCGGCGATGACGGCCTGGGCCCGGTCCTTGACGGCCAGCTTGGCGAACACGTTACTGACGTGTGTCTTCACCGTGTGCTCGCTGACGACGAGCACCGCGGCGATCTCCGCGTTCGACAGGCCGCGGCCGAGCAGCGAGAGCGTCTCCCGCTCCCTGCAGGTGAGCAGGTCGAGCCTGGGGGACGGCTTCCGCGGCCGCCGGGTCACCATGTCGTCGATCAGCCGGCGGGTCACGGCGGGCGCGAGCAACGCCTCCCCGGCCGCCACCACCTGGACGGCACGCACCAGGTCGTCCCTGCGCACGTCCTTGAGCAGGAAGCCGCTCGCCCCGGCACAGAGGGCGTCGTAGACGTAGTCGTCCTGGTCGAAGGTCGTCAGCATGACGACACGCGTGTCCGTTTCCCGGCACACCACCCGCGCGGCGTCGATACCGTCCATCCGCGGCATCCGGATGTCGAGGAGCAGTACGTGAGGACGGTGGGCGCGCACGGCCTCGATCGCTTCGACGCCGTCACCCGCCTCGGCGACCACGCGGATGTCCGGCTGGGTGTCCAGGATCAGCGCGAATCCGCTGCGCACCAGCTCCTGGTCGTCGGCCACCACCACGTCGATCGCCATCACGTCACCTCGCGAGCCCGCACGGGCAGCCGTACCGAAACCTGGAAGCCCCGGCCCGAAGGGGCCGGGCCGAAGGAGGCGGTCCCGCCGCACGCCGCGGCCCGCTCCCTGATGCCGATCAACCCCTGACCGCCCTCGCCACTCTCGCCGCCCCGGCCGTCGCGGCCGTCGCGGCCGTCGCGATCCGGCCCGCGGCCGTCGTCGGTCACGGTGACCCGCAGCGCGTCCTTCTCCCAGGCGAGGTGGACCCGCGCCGATCGGGCGCCGGCGTGCTTGACGACGTTGGTCAGCGATTCCTGGATGACGCGGTAGGCGCCGACCTCCACGTCGTGCGGTAGTTCGATCGGCGTGCCCGTCTCGGTGAGACTCGCCTGCGGGACCCGGCCGACCAGTACGGGGATGCGGTCCAGCGTAGGCTGCGGGTCGAGTGATCCCTGCGTCTCCTTGAGCAGCCCGAGCATCCGGCGCAGCTGTCCCATGGCGTCCCTGCCGCTGGCGGCGATCGCCTCGAACGCCGCCTCCGCCCGCTCCGGCCGGGCGCGTACGGCGAGCGGGCCCGCCTCCGCCTGGACCACCATGACGCTGACGGCGTGGGCGAGGATGTCGTGCATGTCCCTGGCGATCCGCGCGCGCTCGCGCTGGGCCGCCCGCTCGGCGGCCAGCTCCCGCTCCCGTTCGAGCCGCATCGCCCGCTCCCGCAGCGCCAGTGCCTGCTGCCGGCTCAGGGCCGCCACCCGGCCCAGGGCGTAGGCCGCCAGCCACGTCGCCATCCAGCGCACGTAGATGTCCATCGACAGCGGCAGGAACAACGGCCCCGCCGCCGTGACCACGATGGCCGTCAGCCGATGCGGTCGCGGCGATCGGCAGGCCACGGTGTAGATCGCGACCATCCATCCGTACCAGAGCGGCTGGTTCGGCCCGTCGCCGATGACGTCGTAGAACGGGATCGCGATCGTGACGGCGAACATCACCGTGAGCGGAAACCTGCGCCGCAGCAGCAGGGGCACCGAGGCCGCCAGCACGGGCACCAGCAGCGCGCTCGGCCACGCCCGCACGGCCGAGACGAACGGCGCGAGCTGCGCGGCCAGGACGCCGACGGTCAACACGAGGTCGACCAGGGCGGGCGGCAGCGCACGGAGTCTGGCCAGAAGCGCCATGAGCACACGTAACCACAACCATCCGCCCGAGCACATCGCCGGTGCGAGCTATTTGCGAGCACGCCTCTCCCTCACGGGAGCGAGGAGCAAGATCGCCCCCGCCGGTGATCCGATCTCGCGACCGGGAGCCGACTCTGGTCGGTATGAACCTCACCCGGAAGTTCATCCGTCCTCGCAATCGGTGTGGACCCGCGACGCGGAAGGCACCGTGCCACCTCCGCCGAAGCGGCCGCCAACGCGGCGGGCACGGTTTCGCCGCATGGCGGTCGACGGTGGCCACGATCTTCGAGAGGGGGACCGAATGACGATACGGCCGGCTTGTCGGTGATCGCGAAGCCTGGCGTGTCTCGTGGCCGGTGCCGTGCCGATCGCGGGAAACCCGCGCGCGGGTTCGGTACCGCTGAGACCACGCGCCACCGCTTCGAGCGGACGTTTCGGGTGACGCGGGGCGCACACCGCCCCTTCACGCCCACCGCTCCCTTCACGTCCGCCGCCGTCCCTTCACGCCCGCCGCCATCCTTCACGTCGCCGCCATTCCTCACGTCCGGCTGAGCGACACATACCGGCTGACAGGCAGGCACGGCCAACCGTGCCTGACCCCGCATCAGATGAAAGTCGGCGTAGCCGAAATCGAAACCAAGCGAAAAGGAACCAAGAGAACCATGCGTAGAATCACTGCGATCATCTCGATGTCTCTTATCGCCCTCGGCGCCGTGGCCGCACCCGCCGCCTACGCGTCCACGTCGTCCAGCCCCGTGCGCGTCCTCCAACCGGTACTCGCCAGTGAGGTCGGCCCCTTCGCGTTCTCCGACTGCCCGGCGGGCTCCGCGTGCTTCTGGACCAGCGACAACGGGGGCGGAAGCATGTGGAGGGCGCCGTCCTGCGGCTTCTTCGTTCTCGGCAGCAGCTACAACAACAACATCGAATCCGTACGGAACCGTGGCGGCGGTAGCGCGATTCTCTGGAACAACAACAATGGAACGAGCCGCATCAGGGAGATCTACAACAACTCGTTGAACGTCGAGCTGACCGAGGCTCAGGACAACAAGACGAGTTCGATCACGATTCTCTGCTGATTCGCGGCGGGGGGCGGTCCGGCTAGAGGCCGTACGCCCGGGGCCGCCACATGACGCGCCCGCACCGGGGACGCCACCTGGCGGCGGGCGCGGTGCGGAGGGATGAACACCGGCGGGCCGGCGCGGAATGCGCCGGCCCGCTGTCGTGCCGGAGCGGCGCCGTTCCCTGTTTCCACGGGCCGGACGACTCAGGACCTCCCCATCTAACTCTTCTTGCCGTTCGCCTGGCCGTTGCCGTGTTGCACCGGCTTGTACTTCTTGCTCTTGTCCTTGTTGGAGTTCGGATTCGGATTGGCCCTCTCCGCGGGGGGGCCGGGCGTACCGGGCCCTGGGGCCGCGCTGGGGGCGGCATCGGCCCGCCCGCCATGGTGAGAGGCGGAGGTGGAGCGCTGCTCGTCGATCACCTGCCGCGTCTCGGGCTCGGGGGTACGGGTGGGCCGTGGCGCCGTGACGGAAACAGTCTCGGAGGGAGCGACCCGCTCCGGACGGCCGGACCCGCCACTTCGCCATTCGGTGGCGACGAGGACGGTGACGGTGACGAGAACGCCGACGGTCAGGGCCGCGACGCCCACGGACAGGCGCCGGAGCCCGATGTTCCGCCGACGTGTCGGAGCGGGAGGGGCCTCTGCCTCCCCCGTGGAACGCCGGTCGGCGTCCGCGTGAAGGTACTGACCGGTGGAATAGCGCCCGGCGCCCTCGCGAAGGTGGTGATCGGTGGGATGGCGACCGGTGTCTTCGGAAAGGTGGCGGCCGGTGGAGTGATGGCCGGTGTCCGCGTGGAGGTGATGGTCCCTGGAACGCCGACCGGCTTCGGAGGACCCGGTGAAACTCCGGCCGCCTTCGGAGCGTCCGGTGGGATTCCGGTCGGCTCCGGAGCCTCCGGTGGGATTCCGGTCGGCTTCGTAGGGCCGGGTGGGGTTCCGGCCGGTGGCCGGGGGCGTGGCGCGGGTGGCGTGGGTGGCGGGGAAGGGCATCGCGGTGCCGCCCGTGCCGCGCTCCCCCAGCGCGGCCACCCGCCCCAGCTGTTCCCTGGCCCGGACGGCGTCGGTGCGCCGGGCGGGATCCTTGTCGAGCAGGCCGGCGATGACGGGCGCCAGGGGCCCGGCGTGCCGGAACGGCTCGGGGTCGGCCGTCAGTACGGCGGCGAGGGTGGCCAGCGCGGTGCTGCGCCCGAACGCGGAGCGGCCCTCCGCGGCGGCGTACAGGGTGGCCCCGAAGGACCACAGGTCGCTCTCGGCGCTCGACGCGACGCCACCGGCGCGCTCGGGGGCGATGTAGGCGGGCGTGCCCACCACCATTCCCGTACTGGTGAGGGACACGTCCTCGTCGACGGCGGTGGCCAGCCCGAAGTCGGTCAGGATCGCGTGCCCGTCACCGGTGAGCAGGATGTTGGCGGGTTTGACGTCGCGGTGCATGACCCCGGCCGCGTGGGCGGCCTCCAGCGCCGACAGCACCTCCAGCCCGACGCGCGCGATGGCGGGCGCGGGCAGCGGCCCCTCCTCGGCGATCACCTCGGCGAGGTTGCGTGAGCGTACGAGCTGCATCACGATCCACAGGCGGTCGTCGGCCCGCAGCACGTCGTACACCGCGGCGATGTTGGGATGGCTCAGCCGCGCGGCGAGGCGCGCCTCGCGCATGGTGCGTTCCAGCAGGACCTCGCGCTCCGGCCCGGCCAGGTGGTCCGGGATCTCGACCTCCTTGACCGCGACCTCACGGTGGAGGAGCTCGTCACGGGCGCGCCACACCGTCGCCATGCCGCCCCTGCCCAGCCCGGCCACGAGGCGGTACCGCCCGGCCAGCAACCACCCCTCGTGCCGCGAAGAAGACATGGGGCCATGCCTACCCGATGATTGATCCCGCATGTCACCGATATCGCCGCATCCGATGCCCACCGGTTACCGGATCGTCCCCCGGGATGTCCGACGTCACCGGCCGTCATCCCGTGTGGCCCGGGTTCGTCATGCCGCTCTCCCAGGCCCAGGCCACGATCTCGACCCGGTTGCGCAGGCCAAGCTTGGTCATGATGCCCGACACGTACCCCTTGACCGTGCTCACCGAGATGAACAGCTGATCGGCGATCTCCTGGTTGGTGCGTCCCCTGCCGATCGCCCGGACGATCTCGGTCTCCCGCGCGCTCAGGGGCTGTGCGGGCGGGCGGGCCCTGGTCCTGGCTCCCCGGTCAGTCAGGTGGCGCAGCAGCCGCAGCGTGATGGACGGCGAGATGAGTGCGTCCCCCGTGTACGCGGCCCGCACGGCCTCGACCAGCAGGGCGGGACCCGCGTCCTTCAGCACGAATCCGGCCGCGCCGCAGCGCAGCGCGCCGTGGACGTACTCGTCCAGGTCGAACGTGGTGACCATGACCACCCTGGTCGGGGCCCCGGCCAGCGCGCGGGCGACCTCGATCCCGTCGAGGCGGGGCATCTGAATATCAACCAGGCACACGTCCGGGCTCGTCCTGCGGGCCTGCTCGATCGCCTCGACCCCGTCGCCCGCCTCGGCGACCACGGTGATGTCGGGCTGGTCCTCAAGGATGATCCGCAGGCTGGCCCGGATCATCGCCTGGTCGTCGGCGAGAAGCACCCGGATGGTCATCGGTGTCCGCCGGTGGGGATGGTGGCCCGGACGGACCAGCCGGAACCGGGGCGGGGGCCTGCGGTCAGGGTGCCGCCGAGGGCTTCGAGGCGTTCGCGCATCCCGATGAGGCCGTATCCGCCGAGACCGTACCCGGTGAGCCCGTACCCGGCGCGGCGGTAGCGGCGGGCGGGCGTCCGCGGGGCGTCGTCCTCGACCTCGACCGTGACGGTCCTCGCGTGCTGGGTGACGCGGACGGTGACCGCGCGGGCGTCCGGGGCGTGCCGGGAGACGTTGGTCAGCGCCTCCCGTACGACCCGGTACACGGTGCTGCTCACCTGGGGCGGCCACCCGTCCGGGTCGGCGTCCAGCCGCAGGTGCGCCCGGCGGCCGTGGCTCTCGAAGCCCTCGACCAGCTCGCCGAGCCGTTCACGGCCCTCGGCGGCGGGTACGGCGTCGCGCAGGAGGCCGACCACGTGGCGGGTGGCGGCCAGGGCCTCCGAGCCCGCGGCCTCGATGTCCGCGAGGGATCCGGCCGTCCTCTCCGGGTGCTTGGCGGTGACGAGCTGGGCGGCCTGGGCCTGGAGCACGATGCTGGTGATGTGGTGGGCGACGACGTCGTGCAGCTCCCTGGCCAGCTCAAGGCGTTCGGCGCGCCGCACCCGCCCGGCCACGGCACGGCGTCTGGCGGCGAGCAGCCGGAGGCCGCCCCCGGCCGCCAGGGCGGCGAGCCAGAGCAGACCGCTCACCACCGGCACGGCCGAGCCGGGGTTGGCGAGGACGGCGCCCGCCACCACGGCCGGTCCCGCGACGGCCACCGCGCAGGCCGTACGGACGGGCAGCGTCCTGACCGCGGAGGCGGCGAGCACCGCCAGCCCCAGGGACGCGGCCGGGCTGGGTTCGGCGGGCAGGTGGACGAGGCGGGTGACGAGGACGGCGGACGCGGCCACGGCCAGGCCCGCGACGGCGGTCCACAGCCGGGCACGGCGGCGCACCAGGGCGAGCGCGCACACCGAGGCGGCGACCAGCGCGCCGAACGGCCAGTAACCGGCGCCCCAGGCGTCGGCCACCTGGTACGCCTGGAAGGCCACGGCCACCGCGAACACGGCGCCAAGACCGACGCCGACCGCCACCCTGGACCGGAACACGGCGCCGAGACCGACGCCGACCGCCACCCTGAACCGGAACACGGCGCCGAGACCGACGCCGACCGCCACCCTGGACCGGAACACGGCGCCGGGTTCAACGCCGGTCGCCGCCTCGGGCCGATCGGGAACACGCACGGCGTCCAGGCTAGGTGAGGCACCCCACCGGTCCGTACCGGCCGAAAGTACTGTTCCCTCCCTGCTTTCCGCCGATGTGGGAGCGGTCCGGGGTCCGCAGGATGAGGTGCCATGCCACATGAGACGCTCCCCCCGGCACCGGAGGCCACCGGGCCGGGACACCCCACGACGACCTCCTCCGGCCGGCCGCGCGTCGCCGCGCTCGACGTGCTGCGCGGGTTCGCCCTGTGCGGGATCCTGCTCGCCAACGTCAAGCCGATCGCCCACATGCTCCACACCACCCAGGTCAATCAGGCCGTGGTGGGGGTGGGCCCGGAGAACGACGGGCTGGCCTGGCTGGGGCTGTTCGTCGACCAGCGTTTCTTCCCGATCTTCTCCCTGCTGTTCGGCGTCGGGTTCTCGCTGCTGCTCGCCTCCGCCACGGAACGCGCCCCCCGCCCCCGGGTGCTCCTGCTGCGCCGCCTCCTGGCGCTGCTCGCCGTGGGCCTGGTCCACATGTTCGTGCTGTGGCGGGGTGACATCCTGACCATCTACGCCGTGGTCGGCCTGGTGGTGCTGCTGCCCTCGACCTGGCTGCCGCGCCGGGCCGTCGCGGGACTCGCCGCCGTCCTCGTCGCGCTGCCGCTGATCCTCGGCAGCAACGGCCTGCCGCTGGTGCCCGGCCTGTTCCTGCTGGGCTCGGCGCTCACCCGGTACGGGGTGATCGAGCGGATGGAGCGCTCCGTCCGCGTCCCGGCCACGCTGGCCCTGCTCTTCGCTGCGGGGGCGGTGCCCGCCACGTGGCTGCAGGTCTCGACGCCGGTCGGTGCCCCGTACTTCAACACCTGGTTTGGCCTCGCCGGGGTGCTGATCGCGGGCTTCTACGTGTGCGGCCTGCTGCTCCTGCTCAGGACGCCGCTCCGGACGGCGCTGCGGAATATCTTCGAACCGCTGGGCCGGATGGCGCTGACCAACTACCTGTCGGCCACGCTCCTCGTCCTGCTGACCGCCCGCCTCGCGGGCGGCTCCCCGGACGGCTGGACGTCGGCGACGGTGCTCCTGATCGCGGGAGCCATCCTCGTCCCCCAGTGGCTGCTGTCCACGCTCTGGCTGCGCCGCCACCGCCAGGGCCCGCTGGAATGGCTCTGGCGCTGGGCCACCTGGGCCCGCCGCCCGCCCCTGCGCCGCACCCCCTGACCGGCGGGTTCCCACCGGCGAGGCGCCGGACCTGGTGGCTCGCCGGGCCCGCGCACGCCCTCGCGCGCGCCGGGCCCGTTCGGCGTTCCGCTCCGGCCGGGTGGGCGCGCCCGGTGTCCAGGCCGGCCAGGAAGGAGAGCGTCCCGAAGTGCGCGCCGCCCGAACGACGATCTCGCCGCGGCCGAGAACAGAGGATCTTCGCGGCAGTGGCCGTGAAACCGACGGCGTGTCGCTGACCTGGGATGACTGTCGTCGCGATCGCCGCTCAGACGGGATCGGCGCCCACCGGGTCGCGGGAGGTTCACAGGGTTTTGGTGAGTCCTCCGTCGATGACGAAGTCGGCGCCGGTGACGTTCCCCGCCCGGTCGGCGGCCAGGAGCAGCACCAGGTCGGCGATTTCGTACGGGTGGGTGAACCTGCCGGTCTCGGCTTGGGCGGCGGCCTGTTCGGCCACCGCTTCCGGGTCGGCACCGTTCGCGCGGGCAACGGTCGCGGCGACGCCTTCGGCTCCGAGCCACAGGTCCGTGGTGACCGGGCCGGGACTGATGGTGTTGACCCGGATGCCCTGGGCCCCGACCTCCTTCGACAGGGCTTTGGAGAAGTTGGTCAGGGCGGCTTTGGCGGCGCTGTAGTCGATCACCCCTGGATCGGGCAGGAAGGCGTTGACCGAACTGATCGTGACGATGTTGCCGTGCCCGGCCGCGAGCATGGCCGGCAGCGCGGCGCGGGTGGCGCGTATCGCCGCCATCAGGTTGAGCGTCAGGCTGTGCAGCCACTGTTCGTCGGTGACGTCCAGGAACCCTGTCAGGCGCGGCGCGACCGCGCCGACGTTGTTGACCAGGATGTCGAGACGTCCGTGTGCCAGCGCGGCGGCGACGAGGTGGGCCGGGCCCTCGGGGGTGGCGAGATCGACCTCGATCGCCTGCACGCTTCCCCTTTGGCCCAGTTCTTTGAGTTCAGGGGTGTTCCGGCGCGATCCGGTGACGACGTGGACACCCTCCTCGGCCAGGGCCTGGGCGACGGCCAGCCCGATTCCCTTGCTGGCGCCGGTCACCACCGCGACCTTGCCCCGCAGTTTCAAGTCCATGACATACCCCTTCCGATAGACCGTCCGCGGCGTTGACCCCCGTTGACCCCCGTTGACCGGTCAACGCCGCGGGTCACCTCAGTTCGCCCGCAGGTCGTTTTCGGCAAGCCAGGCCAGGCAGGCGTCGGCGATCTCACGCCAGCCGTGGTCGATGGTCAGGGAGTGGCCGCGGTCGGGGAACTCCTGGAAGTCGGTGATCGCGGTGGAGTCCCGGTACTGCTTGAGGGTCGCCTTGGTGACGGTCTCGGGGACGGTGTGGTCCTTGCCGCCGGCGATCAGGAGCAGCGGTCCCCGGGTGTTGTTGCCGGTGTCGACCTTGGCGGGCGAATGCGGCGAGAAGTTGGCGGCGGCGGCCTCGAACAACGGCTTGCCCGGCGCGGGGATCGTCCAGCGTTCGTACAGTTCGGCGGCCTCCTGAGCAGGGATGACGTTGCCGAAAGCATAGGTGAACTGGTCGAGGGTGAGGGAGACCGCCCGGTGTTTGTTGGCAAGGTTTTTGAACACCGGCAGGGTCGAGCGCAGGGCCGACAGCGGCAGCGGCAGCACCCCCTTGATCTGTGCGGCGTCGATCGCGATCGCGGCCCTGGCCAGGTCCTGCCCGAGCAGCTTTTCGGCGATCATGCCGCCGAAGGAGTGGCCGATCAGGATCGGCTTGACGTCCAGAGCATTGATGATCTTCGTGTAGTGGGCGACGACGTCGTCGATGCCGTGGTCGGCGATGCTGTCGGGGTTCTTCCTGGACAGTTCGACGCTTTCGCCGTCGCCCGGCCAGCCGGGGGCCGTCGCGTCGTAGCCGGCGGCCGTGAACAGCTCGGTCCAGGAGGACCAGGAAGTGGCGTGCAGCCACAGGCCGTGGATGAAGATGACGGGAATCGGTGCGGTCATCGGTCGCTCCTCAGAAACTGACTGTCATACCGGATGGGTGTGCTTGACCGCCTGGGTCGCGGTGGCGGCGGTGCGGATGTGGCCGGCCACGGCCGCCGGTCGCGACAGCGCGATCGCGTGTGAGGCGTCGACCTCGATGGTGTCGGCCCCGGCACGCTGGGCCATGAAACGCTGTGCAGCGGGATGGATCGCCTGGTCGGCGGTCGCCACGACGTACCAGGACGGCAGGGTCTTCCAGCTCGCGGCGGGAGAGCTCTCCTCGAAGGCCACCGCCGCGATGGGGCGCTGCGCGGCGGCCGCCACCGAGATGAGGCGCTTGGGCAGGTCGGCGGCGAACACCGCGGGGAAGCGGTCGTCCTTGATGTACAGCTCCACGGCCTCCTCGCCATCGCCGGCGCGGAAGACGGCCGGCCGCAGCGCCGGGCCCAGCAGGCTGTCGGGGAAGCGGCCCGTGATGTCCAGCACGCTCTCCCCCGCCTCCAGGGCGAAAGCGGCCACGTAGACCAGCCCGACCACGTTGCCCAGCTGGGCCGCGGCCCGGGTGACGACCACACCGCCGTAGGAGTGACCCACCAGCAGGACCGGGCCGTCGATCGCGGCGACGACGCCGGCGAGGTAGGCGGCGTCGGTGGCCGATCCACGCAGCGGGTTGGCCACCGCGGTCACGGGGATCCCGAAGGCCTGGAGCTCGGCGATCACGCCCGCCCAGCTCGACGCGTCCGTGAAGGCGCCGTGGACCAGCACGACGGTCGGCGTGCTGCCGTTTCTGAAGGGTCTTCCTGTGGTCATGACATCACCGTAGGAAGCCCGCCACGCGCCTCGCGAGCGTCACATGACTGCGTCACCGAGCGTCACCGAGCGTCACCGGGCGTCACTGAGCGAGGCGGCGAGGTCAGGCCGATACGCGCAGGGCTGTGCCCAACGCCGACCGCGAGGTGATCCCCAGCTTGGGGAAGATCCTGTAGAGGTGGGAGCCGACGGTCCGATGCGACAGATAGAGCTTCTCGCCGATCTCCCGGTTCGTCAGGCCATCGGCCGCCATCTGGGCGATCTGGAGTTCCTGCGCGGTCAGCACGTCACGCGCCTCACTGCTGCGACTGCGGCTGCTCTCTCCGGAGGCCCGCAGCTCCTGGCGCGCTCGCTCGCTCCAGGGGATCGCCCCCAGGGCGTCGAACGTCTCGCGAGCCATGCGCAGGGGCGCCCGCGACTCGGCCGTACGCCGCCGGCGCCGCAGCCATTCCCCGTACGCCAGCTGCACCCGGGCCCGCACGAAGGGCCATCGCCGCAGGTCGGCCCCGAGCGCGGCGTCGAAGAAGGGCTCCGCCGCGGCCTCGTCGGCCAGCACGGCCCGGGCGTAGCGCAGGTCGGCGTGCAGGGACGGCGACGGTGTGGTGAGCGCCACCGCCTCCAGTTCCGCGATGACGCCGGCGACCGCGTGGCTTTGACCGCTGTGCACCGCGGCGTCCGCGAGCTCGGCGACGGAAAAGCAGCGTAGCGCCAGGTGGAAGGCCGGATCGGCGGGATCGTGCATCCGTCGCAGATGGTCGAAGGCGTCGGCGTAGCGTCCCTCGCCCAGCGCGGCGAGCCCGCGCGCGAGCTGCACCGTGGCCAGCACGGGGCGGGCTCCGATGGGCAGGGCCACCTGCTCGGCCGCCACCGCGAGGCTCTCCACGTGATCCTGCTCGCCGCGTAGCGCGGCGAGCACCGCGCCCGAGGCCTGGGCGATGGCGTGCATCAGCGGCTGGGATGTCTCGTGCGCCAGGCGGGCGGCCTCCTCGGCCGCGGGAATGGCCACGCTCAGGTCGGCCAGCCGGGCCGCGCTCCACGCCTGTGCCCCGAGGTCTCGCGCCAGGAGGCTGATCCGGCCCTGCGCGCGCAGGACCGGCAGCGACGCGGCGCAGAATTCCTCCGCCAGGTCGAAGGCCCCCACCATCAACGCCGAACTGCCGAGCAGGCGGGCCGCCGACCGGCCGCCGGTCGGGTGGGCGGCCAGATGGCGTAGCCGCTCGATCACGACCTTGCCACGCTCGATCGGAGCCGCGAACGCCAAGATCGTCAGCAACTGCCCGTCCAGATCGTCGACGGGCAGGCCCTCGGCCACGGTGACGACGCGTTGCCGCGACCGCTCGTCGGCATGAGCCCAGAAACAGCGCAGGGACGCACTGGACAGGAGTTTCAGCGCGAGATCGACGTCCCCTTGAGCCGCCATGCTCTCGGCGAGGTCGGCCAGTGAGCGCGCCGCCGCGCTGTCGTCGCGGATGCCGTCCTCGAAGCTCTCGCGGATCCACACGACACGGGCCCGCTGCTGGGCCGACAGCCGCGGCGGCTCGCCTTCGCCCAGCAGTCGCACGACGATGTCGCGCCGTCCCATCTCGGCCGCGTACTCGGCGGCCCGCACCAGACGTTCACACCGGTGAGCGGGATCCTCGCTGAGCCTGACCGCGTGCTCCAGCGCCGCGACGGCCGACACCAGGTCGCCCCGGCGTCGCACGCTCCTGGCCGCGGCCTCCAGCTCGGCGGCGATGCTCTCGTCCGGCCTGGGAGTGGAGGCCGCGCGGTGCCAGAGGCGACGGTCCGGCCGGCCGGTGAGGACGTCGGCCAAGGCGGCGTGCACCGCGTGCCTCTGGGAGATGCTCGCCCCCTGGTAGATCGCCGAGCGCATGAGCGGGTGCCGGAACGACACTCCGGTTTCGTCCACGTCGATCAGCCGCGCGGTGACAGCGGGAGCCAGATCATCCGCCGTGACCGGTTCGGCGGTGATCAGCGCGGTGGCGTCGAGGATCTCGGAGAGGGCGGTGCTGTCGTTGAGCGCGGCCACCAGCAGCATGGTCCGCAGGGTCGGCGGCAACCCCGACATGCGGGCGGTGAAGGTCTGTTCCAGCCGGGTGGTCAGCGGGAGCCACCCCGGCGGCAGGGGCCCCTTCTCGTCCCGCGTGTCCGAGGCGATCGGCAGTTCGACGAGGGCCAAGGGGTTTCCCGCGGCCTCCCGCAGCAGCCGGGTGCGCACCTCCGGCGCCAGAGTGGGGCTGAAGGCGTCCAGCAAGGCGGTCGCGGCGGTGTCGTCGAGCCGATCGAGGAGCAGTTCCCGCAGCCCCGCCCTGTCAAGGGGACTCTGGAAACCGTCGCGTATCGCGGCCAGCAGCACGATCGGTTCGGAGTCCAGCCGCCGCGCGACGAACGCGAGCACGTCGGCGCTGGCGCGGTCCAGCCAGTGAGCGTCCTCGACAAGGAGCAGGAGGGGCGAGCGGGCGGCGGCCTCGCCCAGGAGGTTCAGCGCCGCCAGGGCGATGAGGAACGGTTCCGGCGCCCGGGCGCCGGTCAACCCGAACGCCGCTTCCAGCGCGTCGCGCTGCGGGGCGGGCAGTTCCCCGATCTCGGTACGAAGCGGAAGCAGCACCTGATGCAGACCGGCGAAGGGCATGTGCGTCTCCGACTCCACACCCACCGTCCGCAAGATCCGCATGCCACGCGCGGCCGCGATCCTCGCCGTGTCCAGCAACAGGGCGGACTTCCCGATTCCCGCCTCGCCGCGCACCAGCATCGCCCCGCCGCCCCTGCGGACGCCGTCCAGGAAACCGCTTAGACGCCGCCTTTCAGACTCCCGCCCGAAAAGTGTCTTTATCGGCTGATTTGATGGCATATAAAGCCATTTTCGCTTGCCCTTGGGGTCCCGTCCAGCGAGCTCCAGGCAGGGGCGGACCGGTGAGCCGGGGCTACCGGCAGATCCGCCGACGGATCGCTTCTGACCAAACCGGTCCTGCGCCGTGGCGAAATCCGGGGGTGCGACGTTCCCGCGGCCGGATGTCGCGCCTGCTTCGGGGGTGGCGGTGACGAGGGTGCCGGGGACAAGCACAGTGCCTTCGTCGGGAACGCGGATCATGAGGATTCCGGCCTTTCACTGATCACTGATGCGCTCGGTTCTGCGGGTGCGCGTGTTCCGGGCGGTTCGCGGGCGGCGGCGCTCTCCGGGAGTGACGCCTGGTGGCCGTGATCGCTCCCGAGCTGGACGGACGGGCCCGATGCCTGCCTCGGTGTTCTCCATCCAAGTCGCGCGCACGCGACCCGGCCAGGCAGAACAGCAGGCAGGAGTGGCGCGGAAATCATCAGGGAACGGCGTTGGCCAGGTCACGGCAGCGGCCGCCCGCCTCGGCGTCGCCGATGGTCTCGTACACCTCGGCCGCCCGCGCATAGGTCTGGCGGCTCTCGCCGGTCCGGTCCTCCTCGGCCAGCAAGGCCGCCAGCGTCTCCAGGGAGCGGGCCTGCGGGGCGGGCAACCGGGCCTGTTCCATGAGGCCGATCGCCTCGGTGAGCCTGACGATCGCCTCGGCCCGCCGGCCGAGCAGTCCCAGGCATTCGCCGACGCGGGCGAGCGCGATCGGCCGGATGATCGCCGCGACACTCGGTGTCACCCCCGAGCGGTCGTCGTTCAGCAGGGTCAGCAGGTCGAGGTAGTGCTCCAGCGCCTCGCCGTGGTGTCCGGCGTCGCGCAGACAGGTGGCGAGGGCGCCCAGGCAGTGGCAGTACCGGTCGATGTCGCCGTTGGTCCTGTGTATCCTCGCCGCCTGGGTTTCCGCCACGATGGCCTCGTCGAGCCGGCCGAGCCGCCGGAACGCGCCCGCCGCGTGGTGGTGGGCCAAGGCGATCTGCGTCGTGGCGCCGCCGCGGGTGGCCAGGTCCATCGCCTGGGCCGTGTAGCGCAGTGCGGTCCGCGGGTCGTCTCGCGGCAGCAGATGGACCCAGGCCAGCATGTTCAGCTGGGCTGCCTGCCGGGTCCGATCGCCCAGGGCGGCGGCGGCCTCGGCACCGAGGGTGAAGACCTCGTACCAGTGCGGGGCGTGCATCCACCGGTCGGAGAACCAGTCCATCGACTCGGCGCAGCCGAGAACGGCGGCGAACCGGCCGATGCCCGCCAGGTGGCGTAACGCGCCCAGCCAGTTGTCCGCGTTCGCGCGCAGCCACTGGTCGGCCTCCTCCGCGGAGGACAGCTCAGCGGACAGCTCGGCGGCATCGGGACCAGCTTGACCAGGATGGCCGTATCCGGGCTCGAACCATCGTCCGGCGGTGGTGGCCGTCCGCACCAGCCACGACGTCATCGCCACGGTGAGCGCGTCGTGCTCGGCCGCGGACTCCTCCTGCCGGAGCCGGTCACGGGCGAACAGTCGGACCAGATCATGGAAGCGGTAACGTCCCGCCGCGCTGTCCTGCAACAGCCCGAGATCGACGAGGTCGTCGAGGGCGTCCCACGCCCCCTCGATCGACGTGCCGCCCGCCACCGCGGCCAGCGCCGCGTCGAAGCTGCGGCCCGGCACCAGGGCGAGCCGGCGAAACAGCCGCCGCGTCGAGGCGGCCAACTGCTCGTAAGACAACCCGAACGCGCCGGCGATCTTCAGATCACCGGCACTGAGCTGCTCCAGACGGCGCTCCTCGTTCGCCAGCCGGGCAGCGAGATCGGCGGCGTTCCAGCTCGGCCGGCTGACCAGCCGATTCCCCGCGATCCGCAACGCGAGAGGCAACCCGCCACACAACCGCGCCAGCTGCCCCAGCGCCGGCCCCTCGTCCGGGGCACCGCGATCCTTCAGGATTCCCCCCAGCAACTCGGTCGCCTCCAGCAAAGGCAGCGGCCCCAGACCGAGTCTGCGCACCCCCTCAAGACCGGCCAGCAGACGGCGACTGGTCACCAGCGCCCTGCCCGCACCCCCGCCGGGCAGCAGCGGCCGGACCTGCTCCTCGGAGGCGGCGTTGTCGAGCACGATCAGCACCCGCCGCTCACGCAGCAGGGACCGGTACAACGACGCACGCCCGGCGACATCACCCGGAATCTGCTGATCGGCGACGCCGAGCGCGCGAAGCAACGTGCCCAGGGCCTCCCCGACGGCCAAGGGTCGCGCGGACATCCCGAACAGGTCGAGGAAGAACACCCCGCCGGGAAAGTCCGGCCGCAGCGCATGGGCGGTGCGGACCGCCAGCGTGGTCTTGCCCAGCCCGGCCGAACCGGTGATCAGCCCCACCCCCGCGGCACCCGGCACCTCCCCGGCACGCACCAGCTCGCCGGTCCAGGCCAGCTCCGCCGCCCGGCCGGTGAAGTCGTCGACCGAGCGCGGCAGCTCACACAACCCGGTCGGACGCGCCCAGCGATCACGCAGACGCCCCTCACGCGCCAGACCGACCAGCTGTTCACGGTCGGCGCCGGCCAGGCCGAGAGCGTCGGCCAGCGCGGTGACGGTCCGGTGCTGAGGACCCCTGCTGCGCCCGCGTTCCATGTCCGACAGCGTCCGGACGCCGACCCCCGAGGCCTCGGCGAGCTGCTCCAGAGTCAGGCGCGCCGCGTGCCGATGGCCACGCAGCGCCTCCGCGAAGCCGCTCGAAGTGGTGATCGAGTGCTCCTTCTTCGCGACGTGCCGGAAACCACCTAAAGCTTATCGGAAAAATTGGGAAAATCAGGAACATCGGCCCTGGTCATCGCCCTTCTGTCATATCCGCCTCCTGTCGCCGGTGCCGGGCGCCCCGGCCATGAAAGCGTCCGGGCCGGGGGCGGGCCTCCCGGCACCGGCCCGCGAACAGAAGTCACCGCACGATCGAGGGCGAGCCGCCGCTTCGTTCACCTTCGGCGCCGCCGCTTCGTTCACCTTCGGCCTGGAACAAGACGTGCGGTCACGCAGCACTCGGTGACCGCGGTCACGTAGCGCTCGGTGACGCAGTCAGGTGACGCTCGCACGGCAAGCGAGCCGGTTTCTACGGTTTGCCGCATGAACGCCCATCGCTCCAGCGCTCCTTGAGCAGCGACGCCGGGACTCCCGGCAAAGCGCGGACGACGCCCCGGTCCGCCGTGGAGAGACCGGCGAGCCGGACCGCACAGCCGACGCGTTCAGCAGCCTACGACCCTCGCTCGCCTCGAAAAGGGGAACGTCCTGTGAAAACCCTCCATTTCACCCTTGCCCCGAAGATCCGCGGCCGCGCCGTCATCCCGATCGCGGTGATCGGCATGCTCGCCGCCCTCGCCCTCGCCCCCGCCGCCTCCGCCGTGGCCACACCGGCCCCCATCACAGCCGTCGCCTCCCAGACGCCGTCGAAGACCGGCGACGAGCCGCGAGTTCCAGCGGGTTTCCGCGAGCGGAGAGCTCAGGTCGGCGACGTCGCGATCAACTACGTGCGCGGTGGACACGGGCCGACGCTGGTGCTGCTGCACGGGTATCCGCAGACCTGGTACACCTGGCGCGAGGTCCTGCCCGAGCTCGCCAAGCACTACACGGTCATCGCGCCGGATCTCCGCGGAGCGGGCAAGAGCGACGCACCCGCCGGTGGCTACGACAAGAAGACCCTCGCCGCCGACGTACACGGGCTGTTGACCACGCTCGGCCTCAAGCGGGACATCAGGCTCGTGGGGCACGACATCGGCACGATGGTCGCCTACGCCTACGCCGCCGCCCACCCCGGCGACGTCACCAAGCTGGTCCTCAGCGAGGCACCCATCCCCGACAAGACCCTCTACACCTTCCCCTCCCTCACCCCGAAGGGGCCGGGCTTCTGGAACTTCGGCTACTTCAGCCTCACCAACGGCCTGCCCGAGCGCATGGTGGACGGCAGGGAAGAGCAGTGGGTGGAGCGTTTCGTCGACTCCCTCGAAGTCAAGAAGAACGGCGTCAGCGACAAACAGGTCCGCGAGTACGCCCGCTACCTGCGCGACGACGCGCACCTGCGGGCGAGTTTCGAATGGTTCCGCGCCTTCCCCCAGGACGTCGCCGACAACCGCGCGTACGGCGCGAAGAAGCTCACCATGCCCGTACTCGCCATCGGCGCCCGCGGCAGCCTCGGTGACTCCGTCCCCGCCCAGGTCCGCAGGTACGCCCGCCATGTGACCGGGACCGTCATCGAGGACTCCGGTCACTGGATCTTCGAGGAACACCCCGAACAGCTCACCAGCGCACTCCTGCGTTTCCTCGAGAAGAACTGACCCGACGCCGGAACAGGAGCAGCCACATGAACAGACGTCCACCCCAGACCGGCGACGCGCGGAACCCCTTCTGGTTCCTCGGCGGCCAGGCCCAGATCCTGGTGCCGGGCACGGCGACCGGCGGCACCCTGAGCGTGATGGAGTTCACCGATCTCAAGGGTCACGCGCCACCCCTGCACGTTCACGAGGCGGAGGACGAGATCTGGATCGTGCTCGACGGCGAGATCACCTTCTTCGTCGGGGACGATCGCTACGACCTGCACGCCGGTGCCGTCGCGCACGGCCCCCGCGGCATCCCGCACAGCTACCTGGTCCGCTCACCGAACGCCCGCCTGGTCGCCGCCTTCGGCCCCGCCGGCATCGAGAAGTGGTTCGCCGCCAACGGCTCGCCCATCTCCCACGTGAACGACGCGCCGGCCTCCTTCGACATCGAGGCCGTCGTCGCCTCGGCCGAGGCGTACCGCCTGCGCGTGGCGGGGCCTCCGCCGGTGGCCTAGGCGCACCGCTCCCACCACGCCATTCCGCGCCCCGCCCCTGCCCGCCCCGCCCCTGCCTTGCCCTGCCTTGCCCAACGGATAGACAGGCGGGCGGGCGACGACTTAAGCCTCCCGCTGCCTCAGCGCCTCGCTCGACACCTTCATCCCTACCAAGGAGATCCACCATGTCCGAGCACGTGTCCTCACGGACCTCTCCGCTCTCCCGGCCGGGAACCCGAATCCCGCTGCCCGTGACGCTGACCGCCCTGACCGCCCTGACCGTGCTGACCATGCTGGCCATCCTGGCCACGGCTCTTCCCTCGTCGGCCGCCGCCTCCACCACGGCGGGCCGGCATACGGCCAAGCCCACCGTGGTGCTGGTCCACGGCGCGTTCGCCGACGCCTCAAGCTGGAACAAGGTCGTCGCCCGGCTCCAGGAGGACGGCTACCCGGTGATCGCCCCCGCCAATCCCCTGCGCGACCTGGCAGGCGATTCGGCCTATCTGTCGAGCGTCGTCTCCAGCATCGACGGACCGGTCATCCTGGTCGGCCACTCCTACGGCGGAGCGGTCATCACCAACGCCGCCACCGGCCACCCCAACGTCAAGGCGCTGGTCTTCGTCGCCGCGTTCGCGCCCGAGGAGGCCGAGTCGGCGCTCGACCTGACCGGCAGGTTCCCCGGCAGCCGACTGCCCACCAGCCTGATCACCCGTGAGTATCCGCTGCCCGGCGGCGGCACCGGCACCGACGCCTACATCACCCCCGCCGCGTTCCGTGCCGCCTTCGCCGCCGACCTGCCCGCCCGCGACACCGCCCTGATGGCCGCTACCCAGCGCCCGGCCGCCCTGGCCGCGCTCGGCTCCCCGAGCGCGGCGCCCGCCTGGAAGACCATCCCCTCCTGGTACCTGGTCGCCGGCGCCGACCAGGCCATCCCGCCCGCGGCCCAGCGGTTCATGGCCAAGCGCGCCGGCGCGCGCACCAGCGAGGTCAGGGAGGCCTCACACGTGATCATGATCTCCCGGCCTGACGCCACCGCCGCCGTCATCACGGCGGCGGCCCGCGCCATCCGCTGATCCCGTCCGGCACCCATCGGTCCGAAGCCGCGGCAGGCGCGATAC